>JAISXU010000002.1 GCA_031270395.1 Oscillospiraceae bacterium | reverse complement strand
TCCTTACAGAGCTTCTCGATGTGGGCGATACGGCCCTGCGCCTGACTACAAAACCGTCCGTCATACTCGTGACGGGCGTTAACGGCGTGGGCAAGACGACGACGATAGGCAAGCTCGCGGCTAAATTCACGGGCGAGGGCAGGAAGGTACTGCTGTGCGCGGGCGACACGTTTCGGGCCGCCGCCGCGGAGCAGCTCACCATCTGGGCGCAGAGGGCGGGCGCGGACATCGTGCGCCGCGAGGAGGGGGCGGATCCCGCCTCGGTCGTGTACGACGCCATCGCAGCCGCAAAGGCGCGAGGCGCGGATATCGTCGTCTGCGACACGGCGGGCCGGCTCCACAACAAGTCAAATCTGATGAACGAGCTCGGCAAGATCAGCAGGGTGATAGACCGCGAGCTCCCGGAGCGCGACCGCGAGACGCTGCTCGTTCTCGACGCGACGACGGGTCAGAACGGACTGGCGCAGGCCATGCAATTCAAGGAATACGCCCGGATAACGGGAATTGCGCTCACAAAGCTGGACGGCACGGCGAAGGGCGGCATCGCCGTCCACTATGACATATTTCGTGATATACGATGAATCGCTCTTATCAAATTCACCCCAAATCACCACAAGTCGGTTGCTCGCCGCACGGACAAGATACGGAACCCCCGCCGTCACGCTTCCGGATTGCGGTAGATGCGTCAGATCGCGCTTTAGTACACGGCTGTCAGCGACGTTGTTTCGCGGGACGGTCAACAGCGCGATGTTGTAGACACTTTGGCTCGCGGATGATGCCTGATTGATCGTAGTTACAGCGACCATACGGTATCGCCGGACACGGCGGCAAATGTAAAGCCCGTGTCCGGCGCGAACAGATACACACTCTCCTGTGAAGACCAGTTGGGAATGTTGCCTGTGTCCGCGCTCGCGTATTCGGCGGGAATGTCAATGGATAGGGATTTTCGTCCGGCGACATACCGTGTGGCGTTATAAAGGCGCAATGCGGTGATAAAGCTCTGTTCGCGCGTATATGTGCCGCCCGGCGAAGCATTGAAACAAACAGGACATTGCTGTGCGCCGGGCAAAATGCAGCCACTTCTTGATTCACATAATGATCATAGAGCGGGTGTGTGAGGAGTCCGCATCGAACAAAGGTGTAAATTGTAACAATAATGTAACCGGTGTTGCAAACTAGGAAAGTAAGTCTGGCCACATAGGATGGCACCGCACGGGACAATGCAAAAAATTGGGAGTGGATTTTTGCCTCGGCGACCGCTATAATGCAAAGAGCGGACAGGAGCGCGTAAGGACGACGTCCAAAGCCGAAACGAAGCCGGGGCGGAGTGGGTTCGTTTCGGAGAGGACGCACGACGGAGCGGGCGAGCTTTCGGCTTTACGCGATCTGCGTCCAAAACCAAAACGCAACCCAATGAAATGGTTGCGTTTTGGAGAGGAGGAGCCCCGCAGCGGGCGAGCTTTCGGCTTTAGCCGGAAGCGAGCTTAGCGCAGTCTGTGCGGACGAAGCGGGTGAATATGGCTATTTGAGTACAGCGGTGATATTGGCCGGCGGCGAAAGCCGGAGAATGGGGCGCGATAAGCTCCTGCTCGGATTTGACGGGCGCACACTCCTGGAGTCCGCGGCGGAGAGGTTTTCCGCCCGGTTCGATGTGGTGCTCGTCAGCGCGGCGCGCCGCGACGCGTACGCAGACATGCGTTTTGACGTCGTTCCGGACATATACCCGGGCTGCGGGCCGCTCTCCGGGCTCCACGCCGCGCTGACCGCAGCGGACGGGCGTGGCGTCTTTCTCGTAGCGGGCGATCTCCCCTTTGCCGACCCGCTCGCCGCGCTGAGGCTGATAGAGCTGTGCGGCGAACACGAGATAAGCGTCATAGGGACGGCAGCGGGAAAGCCTGAACCGCTTTTTGGCTTTTACAAAAAAAAACTGTTACCGCGTGTCGAATCGGCGCTCCGCGAGGGGCGTTACCGCATGACGGAGCTGCTGGCGTCTTCGGATACGCTGTATGTTCCGGCGTCGCGGCTCGGCGCGCTGTGGAACAAGCGATTGCTATTTAACATCAACAGCCCGGACGACTATGCCGCCGCCCACCGCGCCGCCTCTCGCTATTGACATAAGACGCCGACTATTGATAAAATGTGCGGGCGCGTTCGGATAGCGCGCGCGGAGAGAATGATTGTTATAGAGGTGTTCTATGTTTGCGGAGATCGAATTAGTTTTTCAGGCAATAGTCGAGGCGGGCATAATGCTGCTCGAATTCGTCGGCGTGGCGGTGCTCGTAGTGACGGCAGTGAGATGCGTACTAAGCCTTGTACGCCACGGAGACCTCATTCGGCTGCGGCTGGCGGAGGGTATCGCGCTCGCGCTCGAATTCAAGCTGGGGGCGGAGGTGCTGCGCACAGTCATCGTGCGCGAGTGGGACGAGATGCTCATTCTGGGCGCCGTCATAGCGCTGCGCGGCGCGCTTACGTTCCTGATACACTGGGAGATAAAAAACGAGGAGTCGAGATTGACCGTACCCGGCGAGCATACGAAAAACGCCGGTTCCGAAAAGCGGTAGCGTAAAAGACGGCAGTGTAAAAGAAAGGGTGATATTATGGGTCACGGGAGAGAGATCAAGGTTTTCAGCGGCAACGCGAACAAGCCTCTGGCGGAGGCGATCTGTCACGCCCTCGGCACGCGGCTTGGGCTCTCGGACGTGGGCGCGTTCGCGGACGGGGAGACGTCGGTATCGTTGCACGAGACGGTGCGCGGACTCGACGTGTTCATCATACAGCCGACGTGCACGCCCGTCAACAAGCATCTGATGGAGCTGCTTGTCATGATAGACGCATGCAAGCGCGCGTCCGCCGGGCGCATAACGGCCGTCATCCCATATTTCGGATACGCCCGTCAGGACAGGAAGACAAGGGCCCGCGACCCCATATCGGCCAAGCTCGTGGCCAATCTGATAACCGTCGCCGGGGCGGACAGGGTACTGACGATGGACCTGCACGCCTCGCAGATACAGGGATTTTTTGACATCCCCGTGGACAATCTGCTGGGTGCGCCGCTGTTCGCGGAATACTACATGCGTAAATTCGATCTGGACCCGGGCGACGCCATCGTCGTCTCGCCCGACGTCGGCTCAATAACGCGCGCGCGCGCGTTCGCGCAAAAGCTGGGGCTGGGTCTGGCGACCATCGATAAGCGGCGCGAGGAAGCCAACCGCTCCGAGGTGATGAATATCATAGGAGAGGTGCGCGGCAAGACGGTGGTCATGATAGACGACATGCTCGACACGGCGGGGAGCATATGCGGCGCCGCCGCGGCTCTGATGGAATTCGGCGGGGCGAAGGACATCTACGCGTGCGCGAGTCACGGACTGCTGTCCGGCCCAGCCGTCGGGCGTATCGAGAGCAGCTGTATCAAGGAGCTGCGATTTTTGGACACGATACCCTACCCCGCGCAGACTCCGTGCGACAGGATAAAATATATCGAGTCGGCGCCGCTGTTCGCGGAGGCGATCAAGAGGATATATGAGGAAGTTTCCATTTCTACGCTTTTCCGATAGGCGGTCAGGCGGCGCGGGCGTCGGCTGGCTCGTCGTATTTTTGGGCAATCCCGGCGAGCGCTACGCCAAGACCCGACACAACGCGGGTTTTATGGCAGCGCGCGTAGTCGAGGAGAGAACCGGGGCGCGCATAGACCGGCTTAAATTTCACGCGCTCACGGCGGTAACGGAGCTGGGCGGCGAGCGCGTTCTGCTGCTCAAGCCGCAGACGTTTATGAATCTCTCCGGCGACGCCGCGCGTGAGGCCATGCGCTTTTATAAGCTCGCCGCGGATCGGCTCATCGTAGTGTCCGACGACGCGGCGCTGCGGCTCGGCGCGTTGCGTGTCCGCCCCTCCGGCTCGGCGGGAGGACACAACGGCCTGCGGGACATCATCGACAAGTGCGGCGGCGATGGGTTCGCGCGGGTGCGCATCGGCGTGGGCGCGCCGCCGGAGACCGGGCGCGACATGATGGACTGGGTTCTGTCGCGGTTTGAGGAGTCGGATATGCCGGAGCTCGGCGACGCCTTGGAGCGCGCCGCGTCCGCGGTAGAGGCGATAATATCGCGCGGCGCCGAAAAGGCGATGAATGATTTCAACAGGAACTGAAAAAGAGGGGTGTGAGGACGTTGACTGACGGCGCGGGCGCGTATCCCGATCAGATAGCGATACTCAAAAGCTGGATAGACGGCAGCGACAATATCGTTTTTTTCGGAGGGGCGGGCGTATCTACGGAGAGCGGAATACCGGACTTTCGCAGTGTTGACGGACTGTATAGCCAAAAGTACGCGTATCCGCCGGAGGAGATACTCAGCCACTCTTTTTTTGCGCGTTATCCGGAGGAATTTTACAAATTCTACCGCGATAAGATACTGCTGCGCGGCATAGAGCCCAACAGGGCGCACACGGCGCTCGCGCGTCTGGAGGATATGGGCAGGCTGCGCGCCGTCGTCACGCAGAATATCGACGGACTGCATCAGGCGGCAGGCAGCCGCAGCGTGCTGGAGCTGCACGGCTCGGCGCATCGCAATTACTGCGTGAGCTGCGGCGCGCGCTACGGCTTTGATTTCATGGCGGACTCCGTGGGTGTGCCGCACTGCGGGTGCGGCGGCGTCGTCCGGCCCGACGTCGTGCTGTACGAGGAACAGCTCGACGCCGATACCATGAACTCCGCCGCGCGCTTTATACGGGACGCCGACGTGCTTATCGTGGGCGGGACCTCGCTCGTCGTGTACCCGGCGGCCGGACTCGTAGACCTCTACAGGGGCTCGAAGCTCGCGCTGATAAACAAGGGGATAACAGGCCGCGACGGCAGAGCAGATCTGCATATTTCCGGCAGTATAGGCGAGGCTCTCGCCGAGGCTGTGGATTTGGGGATTTAGTATGGAGACGTTTGACTTTTTTTCGGTTTTGACGCTCCTGGGCGGCGTCGCATTTTTCCTGTTCGGGATGAACGTCATGTCCACCGGTCTTGAGAAGATGTCCGGCGGCCACCTCGAACGCACGCTGAGACGGGCTACGTCGAGCAGATTCCGAGGGCTGGCGCTCGGGGCGGGAATAACCGTCGCCATACAGTCGTCCTCCGCCATGACAGTTATGCTCGTGGGGCTCGTCAACTCCGGCATAATGCAGCTGCGGCAGACAATAAGCGTGATAATGGGCTCAAATATCGGCACTACGCTGACCGCGTGGATACTCTCGCTCGTGGGTCTGAGCAGCGACAACTTTTTCCTCCGTCTTCTCAATCCCGACGGCTTCGCCCCCGTCTTCGCCGTCGTGGGCATAGTCCTGATAATGGCGTCGCGCAGCTCGCGCCGCCGCGACGTCGGCGAGGTGCTCATAGGCTTTTCCGTGCTCATGTTCGGAATGATTGTGATGAAAAACGCTGTGTCGGGACTTGAAAATAACGCCGGCTTCGCGCGGCTGCTCACGCTGTTCAAGAACCCTCTGCTCGGCATACTTGCCGGCGCCGTGTTCACGGGTATTATCCAGAGCTCGGCGGCGTCTGTCGGCGTCCTGCAGACGCTCGCCCTGACGGTGGGTATCAGCTATGGCGCCGCTATCCCGATAATCCTCGGCCAGAATATAGGTACGTGCGTCACGGCGCTGCTGTCGAGCATCGGGGTCACAAAGAACGCGCGCCGCGTCGCCGTCGTCCACATATATTTCAATATTATCGGGACGATACTGTTCACCGCCGTCATTTACGGCCTTGACGCCGCTGTAGGGCTGCGATTTTTGGATAGCGACATAAGCGCGCTGGGCATCGCGGTGGTACACAGCGTTTTTAACGTCACTATGACGGCTGCCCTGCTCCCCTTCCCCAAATTGTTGGAAAAGCTGGCCGTGATGACCGTCCGGGACAAGTCCGACGCCATGCAGGACTACGTGCTGCTCGACGAGCGCCTGCTTAATACCCCGGCGTTTGCCATCGCGCAGTGTCAGAACATCGTGGTGAGGATGGCGGACACGGCGCGCGGCTCCGTCAAGCGCGTGATCGACATGGTGGGCGGCGTGTACGACGCGAAGGCGGCGGCCGACATCCGGGAAAACGAGCAGCAGCTCGATATGTACGAGGATAAGCTCGGCGCGTACCTCGTAAAGCTGTCCGCGCGCGAGCTGGCGGACGGCGACAGTTGGGAGGTATCTAAGCTGCTGCACGTCATAGGCGACTTTGAGAGACTCGGCGACCACGCCATAAATATCCTGCAATCCGTCGAGGAGACCGTCGATAAGAAGATCGAATTCTCGGGCAGCGCGCTTGACGATCTGCGCACGGCGAGAGAGGCCCTCTCGGAGATCGTCGATATGGCTGTGGACGCGTTTATCAATAACGACCCCGCCATGTCGCGCCGCGTCGAGCCGCTCGAGCAGGTGATCGACGAGCTCGTCGCGAGTATGCGCGCGCGCCATATCTCGCGCCTCCAGCGCGGGGAGTGCGACATAGCGCCCGGCTTCGTCTGGTCCGACTTGCTGATAAATTACGAGCGCATATCAGACCACTGCTCCAATATTGCCGTCCGCGTCATACAGACGGGCAGCGAGACCCCCGGGCGCCACGTATACCTGTCACAGACGCGCAGCGCCGACAACGAGGAATTCATGTCGCTGTTCGGCGCGTATATGAAGAAATATAAGCTCTGACGGCGGCTGTTATATCGCCTGGTGATATGCGGCCGGCGGAGGGAAATGTCCGCTCACGCGAGGTGTTTGAATTATGGAACTAAATAACTTCACCGACTTCGTAAATATCCTGCTAGCCTCCGGTTTCTCTATCGGCGGCGGCAACGGCGAGGGCATTTACGCCATAGTAAACTACGACTGGTTGAGTACGCCGCCCGGGACTCCGGTCGTCTGGCACACGGGCGACCCGGAGACCGATCCGTGGGAGTGGCGCATCCGCGTCCTGCAGGAGCGCGGCGATATTGCCTATTCCAAGTGCTTTTTCAAGAAATCCGGCTACATCACGCGGGAGTTTTATCCATATTTCCTCGCCTTGCGGCGCGGCGGACGCGAGCTTGGCGACGAATACGCCGACGGTCTTATCAGCAGCCACGCCAAACGGATATACGAAACTGTGCGGGAGCACGGCGATCTCCCGCTCCACGGGATAAAAACGCTCGGCGGCTTCGCTAGAGACGGGAAAAGCAAGTTTGATGCCGCGCTGACGGAGCTTCAAATGCGGCTGTACCTCACGATTTGCGGAACCTGCCGCCGCCGCAACGCCCGAGGCGAGGAATACGGCTGGGACACGACGGTGTTCCGCACGACGGAGCGGTTTTGGGAGGCCACGGACGTGTTTGCCCTCGCAGAGGAGCTCGACGAAGCTGAGGCATACGGCGCAATCCGTGAGCGAGTGCTCAAGCTGAACCCGAGCGCGGAGGAAAAGAAGATACGCAAATTCGCGTACGGGCGGTAGCATGACATTTTATTATTGTGGCGCGGCCTTCTGGTTTCCCGTCTTTTGGATGGTGTCGCGCGCTATGACGAGCTCCTCGTTTGTCGGTATGACGAAAACGCGCGTGCGCGAGCCCTCCCCCGTTATCTCGGCGAGCTTTCCGCGCGTATTGTTCTTCTCCTTGTCTATCGACACGCCTATTCCGCCCAGCCTGTCTATTATCGCCTCACGCGTGGACGGGGAATTTTCGCCGAGGCCCGCCGTGAACACGATGGCGTCGGCGCCCCCGAGCACGCCCATGTACGAGCCTATGTATTTTAGCGTCTGATAGTGGAATATCTCGAGCGCGAGGCGCGCGCGCACGCTGCCCTTCGCGGCGGCGGCCTCGATGTCGCGGAAGTCGGACGACACGCCGGACACGCCGAGCACTCCCGATTCCTTGTTGAGTATCGTTATGACCTCGCCCAGCGAGATGCCCGCCCTGTCCGACAGATACTGTATGACGGCGGGGTCGATGCTCCCGCTTCTCGTGCCCATCGGCAGCCCCTCCAGCGGGGTGAGGCCCATCGTCGTATCGACGCATTTGCCGCCCTTGACGGCGGCTATCGACGAGCCGTTGCCGAGATGACACGTTATGACGCGCGTCTCCCCGGCGGGCATGTCCAATAGCTCGATAGCCCGCGCCGACACGTAACGGTGCGAGGTGCCGTGAAAGCCGTACCGCCGCAGGTCGTATTCCTCGTAGTATTTATACGGTATGGGATAGATGTACGCGTATTCGGGCATCGTCTGGTGGAACGCCGTGTCAAATACCGCCACCTGCGGCGCGGATGGGATCGCCAGCCGGCACGCGCGTATACCCATGAGATTTGCCGGATTGTGGAGCGGGCCGAGCGGTACGCACTCCTCTATGACGCTGATGACATTGTCGTCTATCAGCACGCTCTCGGAGAATTTCATTCCGCCGTGCAGCACCCTGTGCCCCACGGCGCCTATCTCGTCAAGGCTGCTTATAACGCCGTACCGCTCGCTTGTCAGCTTCTCTATCACGTTGCTGATAGCCTCCGCGTGCGTCGGCATTTCCACGTCCTCGTCAAACTCCGGTTTGCCTCCCGACATCGGCGTATGCTTGAGATGCCCGCCTATCCCTATGCGCTCGCACAGTCCCTTGGCGACAACCGTCTCCGTGTCCATATCAAACAGTTGATACTTCAGCGACGAGCTGCCCGCGTTGATAACAAGAACATTCATTTCCCATCCACCCTTTTTTACTTAGTCGTCCGTCTCAACAATGCAAAAAGCGCGGCGCGTACGGCGCGCTTTTTATGCCAGAAGCCTATAATTTACCGGCGCGCTGTGCCGGACGACTAATATTATCAGGTCAAGCAGAATTTGTCAATTTCCGCCGCCTGTGACACGCCTTGACACGTCAACTCCGCCGTGCTACAATCGACATGGCGAATTGCCTTGACAGCGGGGACACTTGGGACAATTCCGGATATTGACACGGACGGAGCGTTGTATGGAAATATCTGTCGGGCCGGCAAGAGCGCGCGAGTTGATTTTGGGGATCCCCCCGCTCGTCATGGAACATGAATTCGTGCCGCTTGAACGCGCGTACGGGCGGGTGCTCGCCCGTGACGTGACGGCGGGTATACCGATACCGCCGTTTGACCGCAGCATGTATGACGGCTACGCGCTGATGAGCGCCGATACCCTTGAGGCGTCCGCCGATAACCCCGCGACGCTCCGCGTCGCCGGAGAGATACCGGCGGGCAGCGTTCCGCAGACCGGAATAACGCGCGGACAGGCTATGAAGATACTTACGGGCGCGCCGATGCCCGGCGGCGCGGACGCGGCGGTGAAGTATGAGGCGACGCGCGGCTCGGGCGGAACCGTCAGCGTGTTCGCGTCTGCGCGCGCGGGCGACGGCGTGGCCTATGCCGGCTCGCGTGTGTGGAGGGGCGGCGCGGCGGCGCGCGCGGGAGACGTCATATCCCCGGAGACGGCGGGACTGCTCGCGAGTATCGGTCTCACCACTGCGGAGGTGTTCAGGCGGCCTGTCGCCGCCATAATCAACACGGGCTCCGAACTCTCGCAGCCAGGGCAGCCGTTGCCGCCCGCCAAAATCTACAGCTCCGGCGCGGTGACGCTGATAGGCAGGTTGGGCGAGTTGGGCGTGGACGGGTACAATGCCGGTATAGTGCGCGACGATCCCGGGGAGATAGCGAGCGCGATAATGGAACACCTCCCGCGCTGCGACGTCGTCATAACGACGGGCGGCGCATCCTCCGGCGACTACGATTTCGCGCGGTGCGCGGCGCGCAGACTTGGGGCGAACGCGCTCTTTTGGAAGCTCGACGTCATGCCGGGCGGCGCGATGCTCGCGTCCGAGTACGGCGGAAAGCTTGTACTCGCGCTTTCGGGGAGTCCGGGCGCGGCGGTTCTCGGACTGACGAGAATAGCGGCGCCGTTTTTACTGCGGCTGACGGGACGCGCCGAATACGGCGGCGTTGACGGCTGACAGCCTGCGGATGTACGACGTGATTGTGGTCGGCGCGGGCGCCGCGGGATTGCTCGCGTCCGCCGAGGCCGGAGCGAGAGGTCTGAGCGTTCTGTTGTATGAGCGCAACGGCCGCGCGGGCGTAAAGCTGAGGATAACGGGAAAGGGCAGATGTAACCTGACAAATAATTGCCGGGCGGAAGATGTTTTGGAAAATGTTACAAGAGGCGGACGCTTTCTTCATAGCGCGCTGAACGGCTTCACTCCAAGCGACGCGATGGCGGCGTTCGAGTCGATGGGCGTTCCGCTGAAGACCGAGCGGGGCGGCAGGGTATTCCCGGCGTCGGACAGGGCGGGCGACGTCGCCGACGCGCTTTTGAACCGCGCGATCGCCTGCGGCGTCAAGCTGCGACGCGGACGCGTGACGGATATAGAGACGTCCGCCGGAGCGGTATCGGGTATAGCGGCGGGCGGAGAGCGCGAGCGCTGCCGCGCCGTCATACTGTGTACGGGCGGCGTATCGTACCCCGTCACGGGTTCTACCGGCGACGGGTACGCCATAGCGGAGCGGCTGGGCCATACGGTGAGCCCGCTGCGGCCGTCGCTCGTCCCCCTCACGGCGCGGGGCGGCGTGTGCGCCGAGCTGAGCGGACTCACGCTGCGCAACGTGCGTCTGCGCGTCTACCGCCCGGGCGGAGATGATAAAAAGCCGCTGTTTGACGGCTTTGGCGAATTGCTGTTCACGCATTTCGGCATATCGGGCCCGCTGGCGCTCTCCGCAAGCGCCCACATGTGCGATTTCAGTGGCGCGGGTTACAGAGCGGTCATAGACTTGAAGCCCGCGCTGAGCGAGGATCTGCTGGACGCGCGAATCGTCAGGGACTTTGCAAAATTTTCCAACAGGAATTTTTCTAACGCTCTGGACGACCTCTTGCCGGGCAAAATGAGACCCGTAATTCTAAAGCTGTCGGGGATACCCCCCGGCGAGAAAGTACACTCCGTGACGCGCGCGCAGCGGGCGGCGCTGCGCGATCTGCTCAAACGGTTCACGCTCGACATAACGGGCGCGCGGCCTGCTGAGGAAGCCGTCATAACGTCCGGGGGCGTCAGCCTGAGCGAGATTGATCCCGGGACTATGCAGTCAAAGCTCGTACGCGGACTGCACTTCGCCGGCGAGATAATCGACGCGGACGCGTATACGGGAGGCTTCAATCTTCAAATCGCGTGGTCAACCGCCTATGCCGCGGGGCGGCGCGTGTTGGCTGGCGGGAGGAATAGAGGTTGAAACAAGTTCAACCTCATATTAAAATCGCGTTTTGCTCGCCCTATGGGCAACCGCAAAACAGGCGCATTATGACCATGCCTTTTCATGATCGTTTTGTGCCTGAAGTGAAACGAAAGGCATGGCCATAAGTATGGAAGAAAAAAGTGTGGCGATAGACGGGCCGTCGGGCGCGGGCAAGAGTACGCTCGCGCGTATGGCGGCGCGGCGCTTTGGACTTATACATGTGGACACCGGCGCGCTGTACAGGTGCGTCGGTCTGCACGCGTTGCGGAGCGGCGTCGCCTCAAAGGACGCCGACGGCGTCGCGGCGCTTCTCCCCTGTATAGATATCGAGATGCGGCACGACGGCGCCGGCGTTCAGCGTATGTATATCAACGGGAGCGACGTAACAGGCGACATACGTCTGCCGGAGACCTCCATATACGCGTCCGACGTCTCCGCGCTGCCGCCCGTGCGGGCATTTTTACTCGACATGCAGAAGGAGATGGCAAATAAATACAACGTCATCATGGACGGGCGCGACATAGGAACAGTCGTCATGCCGTGCGCCGGGCTAAAAATATTCCTGACCGCGCCGCCGGAGATACGCGCCGGGCGGAGATACCGGGAGCTGCTCTCCGGCGAGGTCGAAACGACGTTTGACGAGGTGCTGCGCGACATAGAGCTGCGGGATAAAAACGACAGCTCGCGTGCAGCCGCTCCCCTCACTGTCGCCGGCGACGCGGTAGTCGTCGATACGACGCGGATAGGGCTTGACGAGAGCTTTGATTTACTGTGCTCAATTATCAGCGAGAGGTTGAGGCTATGACGGACTCGCGGATTTTCTACAGGCGCGCGTACGCGTTCGCCTTCTTTCTTTTCGGGATATTCTACCGGTTTGAAATAACAGGCGGGGAAAATATACCGCGCGGCGCGGCGATGGTGTGCGCGAATCACTCCGATTGGCTCGACCCAATCTTCCTCGAATTCGCGTTTGGCAAGGACGACCGGGCGCACATAATAGGTAAGGTCGAGCTGTTCCGTATCCCCGGACTGTCGTGGCTCATACGAAAGCTCGGAATGATAGCGGTGGACAGGGGCGCCGCCGACATTTCAGCTATGAGACAGTCGCTGCAATATCTAAAAAACGGGGAGAAGGTGGCGATTTTCCCGGAGGGACACCGCGTCCCGGAAAACGAGACGGCCGACGCCGGAAGCGGGGCCATCTGGCTTGCCGACCGCGCGGGCGCGCCTGTTCTGCCCATGTATATACAGCGAAGGAAGCGTGTCTTCAGCAAAATCAGACTCGTAATCGGCAGTCCGTACACGGTGGGCGGAGAGGGACGGCGCTTGAACGCCGGCGACCGCGCAGCTCTCTCCGCACAGCTGATGGACAAAATCACGGCTCTTAAACCGTTATGAGACTCGTCCTCGCCGAAGCGGCCGGCTTTTGCCGCGGAGTGCGGCGCGCTATCACGATATGCGAGCGCGCGGCGGCGGAGCGTCCGGGCGTCGTCATGCTGGGTCCCGTCATACACAACGTGGGCGTCATAGCGCGTCTGGAGGCGATGGGCGTCAAGGTCGCGGACGGCGCGCGCGAGGTCGATTACGGGGCGCCGGTCGTCATACGTTCCCACGGAGCGGGCAGGGACGAGTACGACGCTCTGCGCGAGCGGGGCGCGGAGGTAATCGACGCGACGTGCCCGAATGTGTCTCGGATACACAGGATAGTCCGCGACGAATCGGAGGCGGGGCGTCTGCCCGTTATCATTGGACGGCGCGAGCACCCGGAGACGACGGCTATAGCCGGTTGGTGCGGGAACTGCGTAATGGTACAGTCCCCGGACGAGCTGGCGGACTGGCTGAACGCGACGCCTGAGAGCGGGCGCGGAGCGCTCTCGGTCGTCTTCCAGACGACCGTAACGCGCGAGGTTTTTTCGCTCTGCGGGGATATACTAAAAAAACAGTGTACAAATTACAAAATTTTTGATACAATATGTATCGCCACACGCAAACGGCAGCGAGAAGCGGCCGAGCTCGCCGAAAACGCGGACGCTATGATTGTCATCGGCGGGAAAAACAGCGCGAACAGCCGCAGACTCGCAGAGATATGCGAGGCGCGTTGCGCGCGCACAGCCTTTATCGAGACTGCCGGGGAGCTGGATACGGCGGCGTTTGCGGATTGTGCGACAGTCGGAATTACTGCCGGCGCGTCGACTCCGGCGTGTGATATTAAGGAGGTCATTCAAAAAATGAGCGAGGAGTTGAGGTTGGACGGGATCACCGTGGGAGCGGGGAGCCCGTCGGCCGCGGAGGATACGGACGTGGTTGTGAGCGGCGGAGACGGCGGGTCTTCGGAGTACGCGGAGACCAATCAGGAGGAGGCGCCGGCGTCCGATACGGCTTCCGTGCAGGAGGTTCCCGCATGGGAGCCCCACGAGGGTGAGAGCGGGAGCGCCGAAGCGCCCGCCGCTGCGGTGGCGGAGAATGGCGCGTTTGCGGAGGTCGCCGCCGGGGATGCGCCTGTTGAAGACGCGCCCGCCGGGGACGCGCCCGGCGAAACCACCCCCGGGATATATGGCGGCGGCGATGATGAAAACGCGGAACAGGACGTTGATTCCGAAGCCTCATTTGAGGAAATGCTTGTAAAGTCTATAAAGACATTACATACCGGTCAGCGCGTCAAGGGTACGGTGATCTCCGTCACGTCGACGGAGGTGACGGTCGACCTCGGCGCAAAGCAATCCGGGTATATCCCCGCCTCGGAGCTGTTGGAGCTTGACGGGGACGAACCAATTGGCGTCGGAGATGAAATTGAGGTGTTCGTGGCTCGCGTCAACGACGTCGAAGGAACCGTCATGCTGTCTAAAAAGCGCTTGAACGCCATAAAGAATTGGAACTCTATAGAGGCGGCGCTCGCGGACAAGACCGTCGTCGAGGGGAATGTGACGGAGGATAACTCCGGCGGCGTTGTAGTCATGGTAAAGGGTGTGCGCGTATTCGTGCCCGCCTCGCAGACGGGCGTGCCGAGGGATACGCCGCTGGCCTCGCTTGTCAACAGCAAGGTGCGGCTGGTGGTGACGGAGGCCAACGCGGACAGGCGGCGCGTGGTGGGCTCTATCCGGGCGGCCGAACGGTTTGAGAGGCGCGTCAAGGCCGCGGCTCTTTGGGAGGATCTGGCGCCGGGCAAAAAGTATACGGGCAAGGTTCGCTCGCTGCTGCCGTTCGGCGCGTTTGTGGATATAGGGGGCGCCGACGGCTTGCTCCACGTTTCCGAGATGAGCTGGAAGCGCATAGGAAAGCCGGAGGACATCCTTTCGGTGGGCGATCAGATTGAGGTCACCGTCCTGTCGGTCGATAGGGAAAAGAAAAAAATATCCCTGCGTTATAAGAAGGACGAGGACGACCCGTGGTTGGCGTTTATCGCCGCGTACGCCGTCGGGGACGTCGTGCGCGTGAAGGTCGCGAGGATCCTGGCCTTCGGCGCGTTTGCCGAGATCATGCCGGAGGTGGACGGACTCATCCATATATCGCAGGTATCGGATCACAGAGTGGAAACCGTGGCGGGAGTGCTGTCCGTAGGGCAGATAGTGGACGTCAAGATCATTGGCATCGACGAGGAGCTCAAGAGAATATCGCTCAGTATCCGGGCGCTGCTTGAGGAGCCGCCGCTGCCGGAGGACGACGTCGACGCGGAAAACGGCAGTGAGCCGGTAATAGTGTACGACACCGACGCCCCGCCGATAGTTGCGGATAGCGCGGATAGCGACGCGGCTTTGGGAGACGAAAATAGGTAAGAGAGCGCCGGCGGAGACGCCGCTGCGGAACGGAAGGAAATCGGAGACGGCCGGGCCGGGTACGGTAGAGGCCGCAGTGCTTGGGGAGCGTGATGATGGCTGAAACCGGTGTGTGGAGAAAAAACAAATGTTCAGTATAGGGGATATGATAGCTCATCCGTTACACGGGGCGGGTGTAATTGACAGCATAGAGAGCCGCGAGATAAACGGATGCGTGCGACAGTATTATGTGCTCAAAATTCCTATCGGCAGCATGGTAGTGATGATACCGACGGAAACGAGCGACATGATAGGCGTGCGGCCGATCATCGGGTGTGATGAAGCGGAAACTCTTATAGACGCGATACCCGGCATCGCCGTCGAGATCACCTCGAATTGGAGCAGACGTTACCGCGAGAATATGGAGCGGCTCAAGAGCGGAAATCTGCTCGAGGTCGCCCGCGTAATAAAGGGTCTCATGCTCCGTGACGTCGAACGGGGGCTGTCCACGGGCGACCGTAAAATGCTCGTGTCGGCAAAGCAGATACTCATATCGGAGCTGGTTCTGTCACAGCAGACAAGCTACGAGGAAGTGGAGACGCGCATAAACGCGGCGATGGCATAGGGCCTTGTCCGCGAGAAATCCGGGGTGAGATGATGGCGCTGTTTTCGCGCCGCGCGCGGTGCTCTGCGGTAATAGCCGCGGGCGGCGCCTCCGACAGAATGGCCGGGACAGACAAGCTGTTTGCGGAGCTCGGCGGCGTGCCCGTACTGGCGCGCTCCGTTATCGCGTTCGCGGGCTGCGTGGAGATTGACGAGGTGATAGTCGCGGTCAGGCGCGAGGCAATCGAGCTCGCCGCCGACTTGTGCGCAAAATATGCCGGCGGTGCGGACATAAAGGTAGTCGTGGGCGGGGATACGCGCGCGCGCTCCGTGTACAACGGCGTGTTTGCGTCGTCGCCGCGTTCCGGTCTTATCGCCATACACGACGGCGCCCGGCCCTTCGTATCCGCCGGACATATAATTAAGACAATAAGCGCCGCGCGTGCCCACGGCGCCGCGGCGCTCGCGGTTCCCGTGGTCTCTACATTGAAGACGGCGCAACGCGGGATTGTGTCGGGTACGGTTGACAGGCGCGGGATGTATGAGACGCAGACTCCGCAAGTATTCAGAGCAGAAATAATAAAGGCCGCGCTGACCGGCGCGCTGAAAAAATCGCTTGACATGACCGACGACTGCATGGCGGTTGAAGCGCTGGGTTTCCCGATACATATAGTGCAGGGCGACAGGCGCAATATCAAGATAACAGAGCGCGGCGACTTTGCCCTCGCGGAGGCGATAGCGGCTGCTTTTGACGGCGGCGCTCCCGAAAACGGAGAGCGGGATGAAATTGCGGCTACGCGCAGTCCCCGGAGCGCCGTAACCAAGCCGGCGGCGGCAAGAGGAGGGCGGCGGTGAGAATAGGGTACGGTTACGACGTCCACCGTATGAAGGCCGGGCGAAAATGCGTGCTGTGCGGGGTGACGGTGCCGGCTGACGCCGGGCCGGACGGACACTCGGACGCGGACGCGCCTGTGCACGCGCTGGCCGACGCCGTCTTGGGGGCAGCCGCTCTGGGGGATATAGGCGCACACTTCCCGGACGACGACGAGCGATGGAAGGACGCCGATAGCATCGGTCTGCTCAAAGCCGTATGGGATAAGGCGTCCGCCTTGGGGTATGTACTCGGCAACGCCGACGTCACAGTAATTCTGCAAAGTCCGCGCATAGCGCCATACGTCGCGCATATGCGCGAGAACATAGCAAACGCGCTGAACACGAGCGTCGACCGCGTCAGCGTAAAAGCGACTACCGAGGAGGGCCTCGGACTCACCGGCGGAGGACTGGCGGTAGCCGCGTCCGCCGTCGTACTTTTGGAGGAGAATGCGATATGAAAGTGGCTGTGCGTTATCATTCGGATTCGGGAAACACAAAAAAGGTTGCGGAGGCGATTGCGCGCGCCGTCGGAGTGACGGCCGAGACGGTATCCTACCCCGTGACGGACGCGGATATTCTGTTTATCGGTTCCGCCATACACGCCGGTAAGCTGCCGTATGAGGTGACGTCGTTTTTCGACGGCGTGGGACCCGCAAAGGTAAAGAAGGTCGCCGTATTCGGCACTTCGATGAGCGGGAGGTCGCCCGCTCCGCTTATAAGCGATATTATCAGGCAACGCGGGATACAAATGGTCGGAGAGAGCTACGCCTGTCCCGGCAAGTATCTCATGTTCAAGCGCGGCAGACCGAACGACGCGGATCTGGCGGCGGCGGCCGAGTTCGCAAAGAAAATCGTGGAAATGGCCGGCGACAGCTAGACCGCCCGAAGTATATTCCGGGCGGCCTGAAGCTCGTCACGATGTTACTGTTTGTGCGGATATGCGCTACGCTGGGAATATCTGCTGCGCCTCTTCCCCTACGACGCGAGCTCTACTGCCTTGACGGCGGCGGCGCCGGCGTCGGGCGTGTACGCGTCCGCTCCTACCTCGTCGGCGAACGCCTGAGTGATCGGCGCGCCCCCGACCATGATCTTGACCTGAGATTTACAGCCGGCGTCTACGATGGCCTTAACGGTATTCTTCATTGAGTCCATAGTCGTCGTCAAAAGCGCCGACGCGCCGACGACCTTGCAGTCGGGGTTGGCTTTGATCGCCTCGACGAATTTCTCGGCGGGAACGTCAACGCCCAGATCGATGACCTCAAACCCGGCGCTCTCGATCATCAGCGCGACGAGGTTCTTGCCGATGTCGTGCAGGTCGCCCTGCACCGTGCCGATGATGTATTTGCCCTTCGCGCCGACGCTGTTGCCGGCCAAGTGCGGCTTTAAGACCTCTACGCCCTTTTTCATCGTTTTGGCGGCTACCAGCATCTCGGGGACGAATATCTCGTTTGCCTGGAATTTGGCGCCGACGTTGCCCATTGCGCCGATCATGCCTTCGTTGAGAAGAGCCGTGGGATCTTCGCCGGCGTCAAGCGCCTCCTGAACAAGTCCCTCAATCAGCTTGACCTTGCCGGATTCGATTGCGGTCGCGATTTCCTGAATTTTTGACATTTCACGTTCCTCCTGATGATTTTAATAGTTCAAATGAACACAGTACAAGTACACTGCCACGTATTATATAGCGAAGTCGTCCGGAATGCAATCATTAAAATATACTTAATTTCGCGGCGGGACGACAAAACTCCTATTTTTTCGCCCCGAAAATGCCCTCGCGGTAGGCCGACGTGTATTCGGCGCAGAAATCGTCAAGTCCGAGCATCGCCTCCGTGGCGTATATGACGCCCATGAGGTCCTGACTCAGCGGGTCGAGGACGGCGGAGTCCATGCCGGCGTTCATCGCGAGAACTACAAACGCCTGATTGACGAGTCTGCGCGCGGGCAGATTGAACGAGATATTCGACACGGCGCCGGAGATGTGTACCTTAGGATGCGTCGTTTTGATATGCCGCATTACCTCCAACACCATTGAGATGCCCTCCCCGTCGTCCGTCGTGCAGAGCATTTCGATGAGCGGGTCTATGTGTACGCGCTTCTCCTCTATGCCGAACTCCGCCGCGCGCGCCATAATCTTGTCAAAAACCTCGATGCGCTTCGCCGCCGTCTTTGGTATGCCGGTATCGTCGCACAGCAGCGCCATGACGTCCCACTTCTTGTATTCGTCGCTCGCGAGCACCGGGAAAGCCGCCTCTATCTTGTTCCCCTCCCCGGACACCGAGTTAAAGAGTCCGGGCCTTTTGCACGCCGACAGAGCGCCGAGACACACGTTGACATCGGGCGAGTCCACGGAGATCGGCGTGTCGGTCACGCTCTGCACGAGGTCTATCATCCACTTCAGCGTATCTAGCTCATTCTCCTTGACTGACGCGCACACGTCGATAAACGCGGCGCCCGCGTCTGTCTCCTTTTGGGCGATCTCCTTGATATAGTCCCCGTTGCGCTCGGCAATGGCCTTCGCGCACGACGGGATAGAACCGTTCAGCTTTTCCGCAATGATGATCATAACAATTTTCCTCCTTATTTTTGAATTTTGCGTTTACGAGAGGGCTTTTGCCGCCTCGACGACGTGCGACACGAGCACCGACGTCGTCACGGTGCCGACGCCGCCCGGTACGGGAGTGATAGCCCCAACTATCGGTTCGACCTCGTCAAACGCCACGTCGCCCACCATCTTGCCCTCGCTAGTGAAATTGATGCCGACGTCTACGACGATCTGTCCGGGCGAGACGTGGTTTTTGCCCACGAGCCCCGCCTTGCCCGCGGCCGAGATCAGTATCTCCGCGCCGCGCGAGGGCGTGGGTACGTCCTTTGTAAAAATATGGCAGTTCGTTACCGTCGCAAAACGGTTTGTCAGGAGCACCGTGGTCGGAAGACCGACGACGAGACTCGCGCCGATGACCGTCACTCTGGCGCTCTTGCACTCGATGTTGTAATAGTCGAGTATCTCCATGCACGCCTGCGCGGTGCAGGGATAAAAGCCCGTGCCCTTGCCGGACATGACCGCCGCGAGAGAACCGTCGGTTATGCCGTCCACGTCCTTTCCCGGCGCCAGCGTTCTGCGGACGGCTTCGTCGTCGATGTGCTCCGGCAACGGACGCAGTATGAGGACTCCGTGAACGCCGCCGTCGTCGTTCAGCGCTCTTATGCTGTCGAGCAGCTCGTCCTGCGTCACCGTCTCGGGAAACGTCACGCTCCGTGACGCGACGCCGACCGACTCGCAGCGCTTTACGGCGCCCTTTTCATACGCGAGGTCGCTGCCCTTCTCGCCGACGCGCACTATGGCGAGCGTGGGCGTGACGCCCGCCGCTCTCAGGGACTCGACGTCCTTTTTCATTTTTTCGCCCAGCGCCGCCGCGACGGGCGCGCCCTTCAATATCTCAGCCATTATACGGTTTTTCCTTTCATATCGCCTCTCAGCGAATTTACGACGCGCCCGTATACCGTATCGGCAAGCGGGCAGTATTCCTCCAGCAGCGCGTCCGACGCCGCTTCCGTATCTGCGGCGTACAGCCTGTCGGTCATGGATTTTGTGTTGATATATACGTTCAGGCTCGCCGCCATGAGCGCCGCCTTGCACAGCGCGGCGCCCGCGCCCGCATCGCTGACGGCGAGGGCGCTGCCCTTTTGCGAGAGCTCGTCAAGAAGCATTATCGCCTCCGCGCACGCTCGCATGATCTCAAGAGGCGGGACGCACGCCGTGCGGAGCGCCGCCTCCATTATCTCCGCGCGGGAGGGGTCGTCCTTTGGTATGCCGTACGCGCGCGCGAGCGGCTCAAAGCCCGCAGCGTCGCGGTCGATGAGCGACAGCAGCTCCGCCCGGAGCTCGAGCGCTCTCGCCAATATCCTCGCCATATCGTCCTGAACGTCGGCGTACTTTTTTTTGCCGAGAGTGAGATTGCCGACCATCGAGCCGAGCGCCGCGCCCACGGCGCCGGCGAGCGCCGACGCGCCGCCGCCCCCCGGAACGGGCTCTCCCGACGCCAGAGCATCAACGAAGCCCGTGATTTTCGTATCGATAAGAGACATATCCGCCCACACCTCAGCTAAATAATTCCCGTCAGGCCTTGCCCGCGCGGCGCTTGTAACGGCAGAGCCATTACAGACGAGTTATTAAAACAGGCCTGATATTCTGCCGGACGCGTCCACGTCAATGCGCTCCGCCGACGGCGATTTCGGCAGACCGGGCATCGTCATCACGTCGCCCGTGAGCGCCACTATGAAGCCGGCGCCCGCGGAGACCTTCAGGTTGCGCACCGTGACCTTAAAATCGCGCGGCGCGCCGAGCTTAGCCGGATCGTCCGAAAAGCTGTACTGCGTCTTTGCCATGCAGACGGGCAGAGCGCCGAAGCCCTGTTCCTCCAACTGCTTTATCTGCTTCACCGCGCTGCCGACGAGCTCGACGGACTCGGCGCGGTATACGCGCTTTGCTATCGCCTTGAGCTTTTGCATTATGGGCAGGTCGAGCTCGTACGCGTACTTGAATTTATCGCCTCCGCCCGACTCGCAGAGCCTGACGACCTCGCGCGCGAGGGTCTCGCCACCCTTGCCGCCCTTCGCCCAAACCTCGGAGAGAGCGACGGGAACGCCGAGTTCCCCGCACTTGCGCTCCACCAGATCCAGCTCGGCGGCAGTGTCCGTCGGGAAAGCGTTTATGGCTACGACGCACGGGAGTCCGAACACATTGGTCACGTTGTCTACATGCTGCAGGAGGTTGGGAAGTCCGTTGCCGAGCGCCGTCAGATTTTCCGCGCCGAGCTCCGGCTTGGGCACGCCCCCGTGCATTTTCAGAGCGCGCACCGTCGCGACGATCACCACGGCGTCCGGCCTTATGCCCGCCATGCGGCATTTGATGTCTATGAATTTCTCCGCGCCGAGATCGGCGCCGAAGCCGGCCTCGGTGACGCAGTAGTCCCCGAGCTTGAGCGCGAGGCGGGTGGCCGCGACGCTATTGCACCCGTGCGCTATATTCGCGAACGGGCCGCCGTGTACGAACGCCGGCGTTTTTTCGAGTGTCTGGACGAGGTTTGGCTTCAAGGCGTCTTTCAGCAGCGCCGCCATCGCGCCGTTAGCCTTCAGGTCACTCGCGGTGACGGGCTTGTCTTCGTAAGTGTAGCCGACGATTATGCGCCCCAGCCGCTCCTTGAGATCGGTCACGCCGCTCGACAGGCACAGCACCGCCATGACCTCCGACGCCACTGTTATATCGTAGCCGTCCTCACGCGGGCGGCCGTTGGAGCGTCCGCCCAAGCCGTCCACGACGTTGCGCAGCTGCCTGTCGTTCATGTCCACGGCGCGCCGCCACGTTATGCGCGAGGGGTCTATCCCGAGCGCGTTGCCCTGATATATATGGTTGTCGAGCATCGCGGCGAGCAGATTGTTCGCCGCGCCGATAGCGTGGAAATCGCCCGTGAAATGCAGATTGATGTCCTCCATCGGAACCACCTGCGCGTACCCGCCGCCGGCCGCGCCGCCCTTGACGCCGAACACGGGGCCAAGCGACGGCTCGCGCAGCGCGACGAACGATTTTTTGCCGATGCGCCGCAGTCCGTCGCCCAGGCCCACCGTGGTTGTAGTCTTGCCCTCGCCGGCGGGCGTGGGCGTTATCGCGGTCACAAGCACAAGCTTACCGTTCGGCTTGTCCTTCAACCGGTCAAACACGCCGAGATCGAGCTTGGCCTTGTGGCTGCCGTACTGCTCGACATACTCCGCGCCGACTCCGGCGATTTCCGCGATTTCACCGATGTGCGCAAGCTTTGTCTCCTGAGCTATCTCAATGTCTGATTTTATTGCCATATGACAAACATGACCTCCAGTAATATTTGATATTTCCCGATCGGATACTGTTTGACGCAGTCAGCGCCTGCGGATCCCCGACGCGTTGAGAATTGTTGTGACGTCCTCGCTCTTGTTGAGCGCGTACACGTGCAGCCCGTCGATACCTATGCTGACATACTCGTGTATCTGGTCAACGGTGTACTCGATCCCCGCTTTTTTGAAGCCGTCCGGGTCGTTATAATACTTCGATATGACCTCCGCCAGCTTGCGCGGGATGGCGCAGCCGTTCATCGACAGGCACATGCGTATGCAGGCGTCCTTGTTGAGCACCGGCATGACGCCGACGTCCACGGGAATCGTGACGCCCGCCGCGCGTATGGCGTCGATCCAGTAACGGAACTGATCCATGTCGTAGGTGAGCTGTGTCATAACATAGTCCGCGCCGAGATCCTGCTTCTGCTTCAGGTGCGCTATATCGGCTTCGAGACTGCGGGCCTGTATGTGGCCCTCCGGCGAACCGGCTACGGCTATCGTGAGCTTGTCGCCGTACTCCCGGCGCAGAAACGTCACGAGGTCGGTGGCGTAGTCGAAGTCGCCGCGCGTGCCCTCCCAACCCTCCGGCAGGTCGCCGCGCAGAGCCAGAATGTGGTCTACTCCCGCCGCGAGATAGTCGTCGATCTGCTTTCTGACGCCGTCGAAGGTGTTCCCGACGCACGTGAAGTGCGTCACGGCCACGGTGTCGTTGCGCGAGGCCGCTATGGCCGTAACGACCTCCAGATTGCGCCCCACGTTGCTGCCGCCCGCGCCGTACGTGCAGCTTATGAAGTCCGGCTTGAACGCGTACAGCTCGTCGAGTGCCCCCAGAAGTTTCGGCACCCCTTCATCCGTCTTGGGAGGAAATACCTCAAAGCTGAATGACATGCGATTTTTCATAACCTCGGTTATTTTCATGGAATTTGTTTGCCCCTTTCGAATCGTTTTTGGCGGCCGCGCCCGCTTGGAAAACAGGCGCGGAATATCAGCGCGCCGCTCTTACAGATATTTATATTTGTATATTGCTCAAATGTCAAATGAAAAATGGAAATTGAATTGAATATTGCAAAAACCAAGTTCATTTGTACAAAAACATTATGCGGTTAGAAGAAATTATCTCTATATATTGTTATCTTACTTGCCCGTCGCCGCGAATGACGTATTTTGTCGACGTGAGGTGCTCCACGCCCATCGGGCCGCGGGCGTGCAGTTTTTGGGTGGATATGCCGATCTCCGCGCCGAGTCCGAATACGCCGCCGTCGGTGAACCGGGTGGAGGCGTTCACGTACACGGCGGCGGAATCCACCTCGTCCAAAAAACGCTGCGAGAGAGCGTAATTATTAGTCACTATCGCGTCGGAGTGCGCGGAACCGTATTTGCCGATGTGCGCAATGGCCTCGTCGATGCCCCCGACCACCTTCACAGCCAGAATATAGTCGAGAAACTCGGCGTAATAATCCTCGTCGCCGGCGGGGACGGCCGACGGTATTATGGCGCGAGTCTCCGGGCAGCCGCGCAACTCGACGTCCTTTGTATCGAGCAGCGCCTTGGCCTTTGGCAAAAAATCGGCGGCGGCGGCCCTGTCCACCAGCAGCGTCTCGGCGGCGTTGCAAACGGACGGACGCGAGCACTTCGCGTTGAATATGATGTCCGCCGCCATGCCGAGGTCGGCCGAGGACTCCACATAGACGTGGCAGTTGCCCACGCCAGTCTGTATGACGGGTATTTTGGAGCTCGATACGACGTGATTTATGAGTCCGGCGCCGCCGCGCGGTATGAGCAGATCGATATAGGCCGTCATACCAATCATCTCGTCCGCACTCGCGCGCGAGGTGTCCGTGACGAGCGAGACGCAGGCTGCGGGCAGTCCGGCGTCGGATATGGCCGCGCGTATTATTTCGGAGAGGGCGAGATTGGACTCAAACGCCTCCTTCCCGCCGCGCAGAATGGCGCAATTACCGGCCTTGAGACAGAGTGCGGCGATATCTACAGTGACGTTCGGCCTCGATTCGTATATCACGCCTATAACTCCGAGCGGAACTCTCCTGCGCTCAATAGACAGGCCCTCGGGCGTCTTCACCGTCCCGTCGGATCGTCCGACGGGATCGGGCAGAAGCGCGATCTCGCGCACTCCGGCGGCGATGCCGGCTATCCGTTCCGGTGTGAGCGTGAGCCGGTCGAGCAGAACGGCGCCCATTCCGTTGCGGCGCGCCCCGTCGACGTCCGCGCGGTTTGCCTCCAGCACGCGTCCGGCGTTTTGCGTCAGCCCGCGCGCGATAGCCTCAAGCGCGCGATTTTTTTCGGCCGCGCCGGCGGACGCCAGCGCGCGCGCGACCGATTTGGCCGACGCGCACTGCCGTTCCAAGTCTGTCATGCACAACACTCCCTTTTCGTCTCTACGACGCCGTGAATAGTGTTCCGGCGGCGAGGCCGCGCGCGGCGGCGTAAAGATTTTTTGGCTCCGAGCCGTCCGTAATGACGACGTCGATGCCCGCTTCGAGCGCTATCCGCGCCGCCGACACCTTTGTCGCCATGCCGCCCGTACCGAATCTGCTGCCGACGCCGCCCGCGAGCGCGGCGATCTCGTCGTCGATCTCGCGCACGACGGGTATACGGCGCGCACCGGGATCTACGCGCGGGTCGCCGTCGTACAGGCCGTCGATGTCCGTGAGTATCACGAGCAGATCGGCGCGCGTGAGCGTGGCGACGGTGGCCGAGAGCGTGTCGTTGTCGCCGAAAACCTTTTGCTCCGACTCTATCTCCTCAATGCCGACGGAATCGTTCTCATTTACTATGGGGATCGCCCCCAGCTTGATGAGCGCCTCAAACGTCCCGAGCAGATTTTGTCTGACTGTCGGCCTGTCCACGTCCTCTTTTGTAAATAGTATCTGCCCGACCATCGCGCCATATTCACCGAAAAACTTGTCATAGATGTGTATCAGCTCGCACTGTCCGACGGCCGACACAGCCTGCTTTAGCCGCAGATCGGACGGCCGCTCGGCGAGGCGCAGCTTTCCCATGCCCGTGCCTATGGCGCCGGAGGACACAAGAATGACCTCGTGCCCTTCGTTTTTGATGTCCGTCAGCGCGCGCGCCAGCATGTCTATATTGCGCAGATTCAGCCCCGACGCGGCGTGACACAGCGTCGATGTGCCGACCTTGAACACGATGCGTTTTTTTTCGCCCATGACAGTTGACCACGTCCCGGTAATCTCAGTATATTGAGCAGCTTCGCCCGCGGTGACCCCGCCGGTACAGGCGAACCTATCCGCGAAGCGCCACAAAAACGACTCGCCGGTCGCTGACAAGCAATCGGCTGAAAGAGCGGATTATATCGTTATGGAGGCGACACCCAGATTTGAACTGGGGAATCAGGGTTTTGCAGACCCTTGCCTTACCACTTGGCTATGTCGCCGTCATCGGAGCGCCCCGCTCCGGGTCTCCACTCCCCGAAACGGCGACTGCGCCGCCTGGGTTTACCTCCGGAAGGCAAGCAGAGTGCATGTGGATGAATGGAGCGGACGACGAGGCTCGAACTCGCTACCTCCACCTTGGCAAGGTGGCGCTCTACCGGATGAGCTACGTCCGCGCGGCCATTATTTTCAACGGGACTAATAATAGCACCCCCGATATGTGTTTGTCAAGTAAAAAATTTCAGCCCATTTTCAAAATTTTCAAAACTTTCAAAACGTGAATTGCAATATAAAAGCTTGTCCCGTCCGTGCGGCGGGACGCCGCGCCCGCGTCCAAAACCCAAAACGAAGCCCAACGGAGTGGGTTCGTTTCGGAAAGGACGCACGACGGAGCGGGAGAGCTTTCGGCTTTAGCCGAATCGCAACCCAGCGAAGCGGTTGCGATTCGGAGAGGACGCACGACGGAGCGGGCGAGGAGCGGAGCCTGCGACGCTCCAAGCTTAGCGCAGTCCGTGCGGACGAAGCGTAGCGCGTGAGGACGAGCCTACCGGCGGTGGTACTTTTCGAGCCATCCTTGCGGCGTCCCGCCGCTTGTATGTCTGGCAGAAGCCTCTTTCTAGTCATGCCGCCGGCGGGGTACTTTTCGTCCCGCCGAAAAGTATCGCCGCCGGCAGGCATGACCAGATAACAAGCATTTGCCATGCTTGCGGCAAACGGGATGGGGTATCCGCGGGCGACCGAGGTCGGTCGCCCCTACAGGACGGGGACGCGGAAAAATGGGCGCCGGGCGCGTATGTGAAAATCGGCAAGTTCGCAAACGATACGGATTTGGTCTACCAACACGAAATACACGGCTCACTTATTTCACTGCCGGACAAGGTTATGGAGGTCGTCTACCTCAATTACTTCAAGGGAATTATCAGCTACAACGGTATTCAGCGGGTCGAAACATATCCCGTGCCACACGCGGCGTTCCGCGAAGCCATCACCAATGCCATCGCCCATCGCGATTACAGCACGGGCATACCGATTCAGATTGTCGGATGCAATCGGTATAACGAAACGTCGCATTGAATCCAACATCCGCTCAATGAAAAAAGCGGGACTGATAGAGCGTGTTGGCTCAGATAAAACCGGTCATTGGGTTGTAAAACAGAAAGAAAGCTAAACGGCGGCAGCCAAGTCCCGTAGGGGCGACCGCAGGGTAGCTATTTCACGCCGGGAATTCCCCCGGCATCCCCAGATAGTACCCTTGCGCATAAGTGAAGCCCAACTGCACGGACGTCTCCAATTCCTCCAGGGTCTCGACGCCTTCCGCCAGCGTTTCAATACCTTTGGCCTTGCAGTACAGAATGATTTTTTGCAACAGTTGCTGTCTGTCGTGGTCGTTATGTATTTCTTTGATGAAGAAGCGGTCTATCTTCACTATGTTCGGCGAGACGCTGATGAGCCGCAAGTCATTTGAGTACCCGCAGCCGTAGTCGTCAATGGCGACCTTGACGTCCATCTGCTGTCGGAAAGCGTTGATTTCGCGCAGGAAGGTTTCGCTATCGGCCGTGTTTTCCAGCACCTCAAACACGATGTATTTGCAAATCTCCTCATATTGCGGGTGTATGCCCAGCAATTTGTCGCGGGTCATATACTGGGTGGATATCGTGTTGAAAAAAATCCTCAGGTCTTTCAGTTTAGGCAGATTGCCCGCAATCCAGGCAAATATAAGCTCAAAAGTGACCGTCTCTATCTGGCTCAATTTGGATTGGGCCTCGGCTAGGGCCAAAATGTCAAGGGGCCCCGAAAAATCCTCCGTGCATGGCCGCATCAGCGCCTCATACCCGTAGAGAGAACGATCCTCCAACCGGAAGATGGGCTGGAAGACAAACCTGATGTGTTTTTCGTCGATCAACTGGTTCAGCTTCTCCTGCCGGTCAAACAGGTTTGCCTTTTTCTGGTACGTAACGGCGCTAAAACGCATCAGTGCGCCCCGGTTGCTGTTTTTCACCTCAAACATCGTGTGGCTGGAAAATTTCATCAGGTTATCCACGGTAAACGCATCCTGCGGATAGAGCGCGGCGCCGAAAGACGCCCGGATTTTGACGGGGTC
>JAISXU010000051.1 GCA_031270395.1 Oscillospiraceae bacterium | reverse complement strand
TCCTTACAGAGCTTCTCGATGTGGGCGATACGGCCCTGCGCCTGACTACAAAACCGTCCGTCATACTCGTGACGGGCGTTAACGGCGTGGGCAAGACGACGACGATAGGCAAGCTCGCGACTAAATTCACGGGCGAGGGCAAAAGGGTACTGCTGTGCGCGGGCGACACGTTCCGGGCCGCCGCCGCGGAGCAGCTCACCATCTGGGCGCAGAGGGCGGGCGCGGACATCGTGCGCCGCGAGGAGGGGGCGGATCCCGCCTCGGTCGTGTACGACGCCATCGCGGCCGCAAAGGCGCGCGGCGCGGATATCGTCGTCTGCGACACAGCGGGCCGGCTCCACAACAAGTCAAATCTGATGAACGAGCTCGGAAAAATAAGCAGGGTGATAGACCGCGAGCTCCCGGAGCGCGACCGCGAGACACTGCTCGTTCTCGACGCGACGACGGGTCAGAACGGACTGGCGCAGGCCATGCAATTCGAGGAATACGCCCGGATAACGGGAATTGCGCTCACAAAGCTGGACGGCACGGCGAAGGGCGGCATAGTCGTCGCGATAACCGACCGCCTGAAAATACCGGTCAAGCTGATCGGCGTAGGCGAAAAGCCGGAGGACCTGCTCGAATTCGAGGGACGCGGATTTGTGGAGGCGCTGCTGAGATGACGTTTGTTCTGGCGACTGAAAACAGCGGCAAATTGGCGGAAATACGCGATATACTGACAGCCTCGGGACTGCCGGAGCTGAGCGTCGTCTCCCTCGCCGAGGCCGGCGCGGCGGGCGGCGTCGAGGAGACGGGCGCTACGTTCCGCGAAAACGCGCTGCTCAAGGCGCGCGCCGCGTGCGGCGCGACGGGGCTCCCGTCGATAGCGGACGACAGCGGATTATGCGTGGACGCGCTGGGCGGAGCGCCCGGAGTGTACTCAAAGCGGTATGCGGGCGGCGGCGACATGTGCGATTTTTTGTTGGAAAAGCTGAAAAACACGGAACATCGGGACGCGAAATTCGTCTCAAGTATAGCGTGCGTTTTTCCGAACGGCGACGTCATAGAGGCCGCCGGGGAGTGCCCGGGGGAGATATTGCGCTCTAAGCGCGGCGCCGGCGGCTTCGGGTACGACCCGGTTTTCCATATTCCCGCTCTCGGCAGGAGTATGGCGGAGCTGACGTCCGGCGAAAAAAACGCCGTATCCCACAGGGGCGCCGCCCTCAGGGAGCTCGCGGCTAAGCTGCGCGCGTATCTCGGAGTCAAGAGCTGCGGAGCGCTGAAGATAGGCGTATACGGGGGGTCGTTCAATCCGCCGCACATAGGGCACAGAGCGTTTGCCGGGGCGGCGCTCACGCGGCTCGGCCTCGACGCCATGTATATCGTCCCCGCGGGCGATCCGCCGCACAAGCCGCTCCCCTCCGGTTCCCCGGGCGCGGCGGAGCGGCTAAGGCTGGCGCGTCTGGCGTTTGACGGTTTGGAGCGCGCCGAGGTATCCGACTGCGAGACGGCGCGCGGGGGCGTGAGCTACACGTCGGACACCGTGCGGCGCCTCACCGGAGAGCATCCCGGGGCGTCCGTCTATCTCATCACCGGCGCGGACATGTTCCTCACGCTCAGGGACTGGAAGGACGCCGACCGTATTCTGGAGACTGTCATACCCGCCGTCGGAGCGCGGAGGATCGGGGACGGGCCGGAGATACGAAAGGCGGCGGACGCCATAGCGCGGGATTTCGGTGTAACGCCGGAGATAATAGAGTTTGAACCCGTGGACGTGTCGTCGTCGCAGCTGCGGGACGCGCTGATGGACGGAGGGGGAAGGGAATACCTTGCGGAAAGTGTATATGAGTGTATAATAAGGGGAGGACTCTACGGCGCCCGTCCCGAGCTCGGGTGGCTGCGCGAGCGGGCGTACGCGATGCTCGACGGCGGCAGGGTGGCGCATGTGGAGGGCTGTGAGCTCGAAGCGGCGCGTCTGGCGGCCAGATGGGGCGAGGACGAGCGTAGCGCTCGCGAGGCGGCGATACTGCACGACGTCACAAAGCGTCTCGGCGCGGACGGACAACTGGAGCTCTGCGAGCGTTACGGCATACGCGCCGACGAGCTTGAGCGCGAATCGGCAAAGCTGCTCCATTCCAAGACGGGCGCGGCGGTGGCGAGAGCGGAATTTCACGTGTCGGACGCCGTTTATAACGCGATAATGTGGCATACTACCGGCAAAGCGGATATGACGATGCTTGAGAAGCTCATCTACATCGCCGACTATATCGAGCCGACGCGCGATTTCGACGAGGCGGCGCGGCTGCGGGATCTCGCGTATACGGATATAGACGCGGCGGTCATATACGGGCTTGAAATCAGCATCGCCGACATAACCTCGCGCGGCGTCACGCCGCACCCGCGTTCACTCGAAGCCCTGAAATTTCTGCGGACGAGCCGCCGCGTACGGCGCGGGGAATAGGCACGCGCGGATATTGCGGCATACATCGGAAGTACAGCGAAAGGAACGGTCACAGATATAATGAGACTTTTTGGCAATTCCGGCGGAGGAAAACACGCGGGCGGCGGACACGCGGCGCGCGGCGGGCGAACGGGACGCCCGACAAAACGGCGCAGGCCGCTGTTTCGGCTCCTGACGGTGGGACTGGCGCTCGTCGTGGCTGTCGTGGCGGGCGTGTTCGCGCTGCTAAAGCTGGGCGGGCAGCCCCCCGATATCGACACGGATACGAGACGGCGTCCGTCCGTTGAGTCCCAACCGGACTCCGAGGATGGCGACGCCGGCGCGGCGGCGCCCGGAGACGCGGCGGGGGACGGCGCGGATGTGACGCCGGCAGGACGCCGCAAGGGCGTGTATACGTTCCTCATACTCGGCATGGACGACGGAAACGGCAATACCGACACGGTTATGACGGCGACGCTTGACACGGTCAACTACACGCTGGACGTCGTCAATATGCCTCGCGACACGCTTGTAAACGTCTCATGGAACACCAAGAAGATAAACACTCTGTACGCCAATCTCGGTATCGAGGGCACGGTGGAGCGTCTGGCCGACGTGCTCGGATATAAGGCGGACAAGTACGCGGTAGTCGATATGAAGGCGTTTAAGGCACTGGTAGACGCCATAGGCGGCGTCGACTTCGACGTGCCGGTGAATATGAACTACGATGATCCCGCGCAGAATCTCAGCATCCACTATACAAAGGGTATGCACCATCTGAGCGGCGACGAGGCGCTCGAGGTCGTCCGGTTCCGCGGCTTTGCAAGCGCCGACATCGGGCGCATAGGCACTCAGCAGGATTTCCTTATGACGATGGCGAAACAACTGTTGGCGGCAAAAAACAGCATCAAGGTCACCGATCTGGCGAGTATTTTCATCAAATACGTCAAGACAGATCTGACCTTGCAAAACATCATATGGCTCGCGTCGGAGCTATATAAGCTCGATGCCGAGAATATCACCTTCACGACGCTGCCGGGCAATTACATCGACGACGTGGGCGGTAACTCATACGTCACCATCTATGTGGACGAGTGGCTGGAGCTTATAAATTCCGGTCTCAACCCGTTTTTGGCGCCTATCATGGCCGAGGAGCTGAGCATCCTGACGAGAAACAGCTCCGGCGCTATATATTCGACGGACGGTCATTATGAGGGCAGACAGTCCTGGGGGCAGAGCAGCGGGAGCTCGTCCAAGTCCTCCGGCTCGGGACAGTCCTCCGCGACGCCCACACCGACGCCCACCCGGGCGCCGGAGCGGCAGCCGGAAGGCGAAGAACCCCCGCCGGAACTGAGCGGTCAGGAGACCGGGCCTGCGGAAAACGGGCCGGATGATATCGATACCACCCCGGCGACCGGAGACGGCGACGGACAGCCCGGCGGCGCCGAACCCTCGGATACGCCGCCGTCTGACACGCCCGCCGCGCCGTCGGATACCGAAACGCCGCCGAATACCGCAGCGCCGCCGTCAGACAGTCCGACGCCGACCCCGTCTGCGCCGACTGAACAGTCCCCGCCGCCGGAGACGTCCGACACAGACGGAACCGACGGCGACGGGGACTCCCCTCCGGACTGGCTCGGCTAAACGTCCGGCGTCAGCCGGCCGGGCTACGGCGGCGGAAGCCTGTCGCCGCCGTAGTCGCGGCGTCGGTTCAGGCGTATTATGTATATGACGCATATGGTTATGGACAGGACGGACGCGATAGGGGCCGCGAAGCCGAGATAATTAAGCTGCGTGTTCAGATCAATGTCCCGCATACGCGAGAACACGATTGAAAGCGGTACGCGCACGCCGAATGTCGAGGCGATGCTGTGTATCATGACCACTATCGACTTGCCGTGGCCGCTCAGATACGCGTTTATGCAGAATACAAATGAGATGAGCGTGAGGTCGATGCTGAACGCCCGCAGATAAGCCGCCGCGCCCTCGATAACGGGGAGCTCTTTCGCGAATATCGCGGTGATCGACTCGGGCGATATCTGGCAGTAGAGGCATATCAGCGCCTCAAGTATCAGCGAGTACGCGATGCCGCAGAGCAGCGCGCGCAAGGCCCTGTCGCGCTTTCCGGCCCCGAGGTTCTGCGCCGTCATGGCCGACACCGCGTTTCCGATGGCGAGAGGGAACATCCCTCCGAGACTGAACACCTTGGATATGATCCCGACCGAGGCCGAGGCGACCACGCCCATGTTGTTGACGAGCCCGGTAATTATCATGAACGAGCCTGTGACGAGAAGCTCCTGGAGCCAAAGCGGCGTTCCCACCCAGAATATTTTGCCGATGGACGCCCAGTCTATTCGGAAGTCCCCGCGCCCGAACGGGAAGGGGAATTTTTTCCGCAAGAGCCAGATGCCGATTATGACGAAAGTGGAGACCTGCGCCAGAACCGTCGCGAGCGCGACGCCCGTCTCGCGCATACGCAGAACGCCGACAAACAACAGCGCCAGCGCGATGTTGACGACGCAGCCGATCGCGCCCACTATGCTGGGAGCGCGAGAATTCCCCAACCCGCGGGCGAGCGAGCTTATCATATTGAAGCCGACGTTGAAGGGTACGCCGATCGTCGCCAGCATCACAAAGTTGGAGGCCGGCGCGCGGGCCTCCGGCGGTGTGTTGAGCGCCGTCAGCAGCGGCTCGCGCAAAAACCATACGACCGCGGTCATTAACGCCATCAGCGCGGCGCATGTGAGCAGGACGCTGCCGGCGGCACGCGCGCTGCCGGCGCGGTCGCGCTCTCCGATCCTGTGGGCCACGAGCACGGTGCCGCCGGTGCCTATGCCGATCGTGGCGGAATACACTATGTTCATGATCTGCGTCCCCGTGGAGACGCCGGATATGACATCCTGATTCGTATACTGCCCGACTACAAACAGATCTACGGCGCCGTACAGAGCCGAGACGAGCCCAGCCGCCAGGAACGGACCGGCGAAACGCAGCAGCAGCGTACTTATCCGCCCCGAGGTCAAGTCGAGTCCGTAGCTTTTTTCTTTTTCTTTCACCTGACATCCTCCATCGGAACAGTATGCGTGATCAGCCCAGAACCTCCAGAATCGCGGGAATCACCTTGTACAGATCGCCCACTATGCCGTAATCGGCGACCTCGAATATCGGGGCGTTCTCATTTTTGTTGATAGCGACGATATAGCCGGAGTTCTGCATGCCGGCCAGGTGCTGTATGGCGCCCGATATGCCGCAGGCAAAATATATCTGGGGCTTTACGGTGGTGCCCGTCTGGCCGACCTGATGGGAGTGGTCTATCCAGCCGGAATCCACCGTGGCGCGCGACGCGCCGACCACGCCGCCGAGTCTGTCGGCGAGCTGCTTGATTAGTCCGAAGCCGTCCGGGCCGCCGAGGCCCGCGCCGCCGGACACTATTATCTTCGCGTCGGTCAGCGAGACCTGCTCGGTGAGACCCTTGACGACCTCCAGCACGCGCTCGCGTATCTCCCCGTCCTTGAACGACGCGGAGAGGTCTATGCGCTCGCCGCGCCGTCCGGGCTCGCGCTGCGGCTTCTCCATGACGCCGGGACGCACAGTTGACATCTGCGGGCGGTGGTTCGGGCAGAGTATCGTCGCCATGAGGTTGCCGCCGAACGCGGGACGCGTCTGCATGAGCTTCTTGTCCTCCGGGTCGATGTCCAGCTTCGTGCAGTCGGCGGTGAGCCCCGTGCCGCACTGCACGGCGAGGCACGGCCCGAGGTCGCGCCCTATGTGCGTAGCGCCGAGCAGGACGACTTCGGGCTTGTACTTCACTATCGCCTGATAGACGACCTTTGTGTACGCGTCGGTATTATACGATTTGAGCTCAGGCGCGCTCGCGTAATAGACCTTGTCGGCGCCATACTCAAATATCTCGTCTATCAAGCCCTCGACGTTCTCCCCGCAGAGGACGGCGCACAGCTTGCAGCCTATCTCACCCGCCAGCTTCGCGCCCTCGCCGAGCAGCTCCACCGACACGCTCATGAGCGCGCCGTCGCGCTGCTCGGCGAACACCCAGACATCGTGGTAGAGGGAGATGTCCACGCCCCGGGCACCGTCGTCAACCTTCTCTATGGCGCCGAACGGACACTCGTCAAGACACGCTCCGCAGTTTGTGCAGCTCGGTCCTATCACGGCCAGTTTCTCCTGCATGGTTATGGCGGTAAACGGGCAGCTTTTGACGCATTTCTGGCAACCCTTGCATTTTTCAGCGATTATTCTGACAGCCATTTATGTTTACATTCCTTTCCGAATCTTATAGAACAATTTCGTATGTACCCATTTTCGTACTTACGTCCTTTGCGCGTAGCGCAAAGAATTTTTGCGAAGGAGTGCGCCCCGTGCGACTAAGCAAAAATTGTTATATCTCTGTCAGTAGATGGAATTCATTTCCATCTACTGACACTCTGCGAGCCGCGCACGGCGAGATCCAACCCTCGTAACTCGTTTGTAAGCGCGAAGCGCTTGCAAACGAAATGATTCTTATATTGCGTGTACTTCCGTCAGCTTGGCGACGAGCGCGGAGGCCATCTCCGGTATCGTGCCGGACAGCATCTCGCCCTTGCCCTTCGGCGGAGGCGTGAAGCTGCGGAAGACCTGCGTCGGGCTGGCCTTCAATCCGCAGTCCTCCGGCGCGAGCGAGACGTCGCCCTCTCCCCAGACGGTTATCTCCTTCTTGTACGCATCCTCAATGCTTTTTACCGACATGTAGCGCGGGTCGTTGAGCTCTTTGACCGCCGTGAGCAGACACGGCGTGCGCACCTCTATGACCTCGTACCCGTCCTCGAGCTGGCGCTCGACGACGACGGACTTGTCCTTTATCTCGCGTATTTTTTGCACGTATGTCACGGACGGGAGTCCGAGGCGCTGCGCCGTCTGCGGGCCCACCTGCGCCGTATCGCCGTCGATAGCCTGACGTCCGGCGAGGATCACGTCGTAGCCGCCTATCTTGCGGATGCCGGCCGCTATCGTGGTGGACGTGGCGCACGTGTCGGCCCCGCCGAACGCTCGGCTTGAGAGCAGATAAGCGTCGTCCGCGCCCATTGCGAGACATTCACGCAGCATATAGTTTGCCTGCGGCGGCCCCATCGATATGACGGAGACCGTCGTCCCGGGGTATTTCTCCTTGAGTGCCAGCGCCTCCTCAAGCGCGTTGGCGTCGTCGGGGTTGAGTATCGACGGAACTCCCTCGCGGATGAGCGTGCCCTTTACCGGGTCGATTTTTACCTCGTTCGTATCCGGCACCTGCTTTGCGCATACTATAATTTTCATATACCAGTCTCCTTAAATTATTACTCCGCTCGAAAAGTCTTATCCTTACGGCAAAGCCGCTCGGGACTTTTCTCGCTCATTTGCGCATGTTTCTCGCCGCCTATAGCGGCAACCGAAACATATGCGCGGTAATAATTCGGCACGATATATCGTGCCGAATTATTACTTCAGCAGGTTGCCGGCGATGACCATCTGCTGCACCTGCGAGGTGCCCTCAAAAATGGTGAACACGCGGCAGTCCCTGTAAATACGCTCTACCCTGTATTCCTTGATATAGCCGTAACCGCCGTGTATCTGGACGGCCTTGCCAGCTATCTCGTTGCAAATCTCCGTCGAGTAATACTTGGCCATAGACGCCGCCGTGCCAGCCTCGGCGCTGCCGGTTTCCTTCAACTGCGCGGCGCGGTATACGAGCTCCTTTGCCGCCTGCAGCTTTGTGGCCATATCGGCTATCATAAAGCTGATCGCCTGGAAATCGGCTATGCGCCTGCCGAACTGCTTGCGCTCCTTAGCGTATTTTATCGCCTCGTCAAGCGCGCCCTGCGCGACGCCTATACTCATTGCCGCGACGCCGATGCGCCCGATGTCAAGCGTCTTCATCGCGTTCTGGAAGCCCCTGTTTTCCTCTCCGAGAAGATCGGACTTGTGTACGCGCACGTCTTCTAGTATAATGTCGGAAGTGGGACAGCCGATGATACCCATCTTGTGCTCCGCCTTGCCGCAGGATACGCCGGGCAGCTTCATATCCACGATGAACGCCGATATGCCGCGCGAGCCCTTCTGCGAGAGATCGGTCTTGGCGTACACTATCGACCAGTCCGCAACGGGCGCCGTCGTAATAAACGTCTTGCGGCCGTTTATCACATAGTAGTCGCCGTCCCTTATGGCGGTAGTCGTGGTGCCTCCGGCGTCGGAGCCCGCGCCCGGTTCGGTGAGCGCGAACGCCATTATCTTTTCGCCCGTCGCCACCGGCCTTAAGTATTTTTCCAGCTGCTCCTCCGTGCCGGCCAGCATGAGCGGGCCGCCGCCGAGGGAGTTGGGCGCGGAGACCCAGATGTCCGTTACGGCGCTCACTCTGCCGAGCTCCTCCAGCACTATGGCGTACGATAAGTAATCGGAGCCCTGGCCGCCGTATTTGGTCGGGGTCTTGACGCCGAAAAATCCGGCCTTCCCCATCTTTGCCAGAAGCTCGGGCGGGTACGTGCCCGTCTCCTCGATCTCGTCCAGGATATCCTTCGTCAGCTCTTTCTCGGCGAAATCGCGCGTCAGCTTGCGGATCAGTTCATGCTTTTCCGAAAAAATCATAGCCTTTCCTCCTGTTTTCTCTTGCGCAGCGGGTGATTACGCCCTTTGCCCGACTATTATAGCCTATTGCGCAAAAAAATTGAATTACTTTTTATGATACTTTTTCTTGAAATTCTTGATAAGATATGCTATGGTAGAGCTGTGTTGCTACATAATAATATGTATCCGTATTGTTGAAAGGAATGATCGTGACCATGAGCTCAACTCTTTTCGATTACGAGTGGCAGTTTTTATTGCAGATGGTGACCCGCGTAAACTATTCTGAGACGTACCGCGAGGCGTGCGGGACGATACTGCAGCAGATGAGAACGCTCATACCGTATCAGACCGGCATCATATTCAGGACGAGCCGTGAAAACGGACAGGCTGTGCTGACCTCCCCGGTATCGACCGAGCCGCTCGACGACCGATCGGATCACGCGTTTTTTATGGAGGGCAGCTACCCGCACTGGAACGAATTTATCATGTCGCCGTACAGCATGGTGTTTCGCCAGTCAGACATCATTCCTCCGGCAAAATGGGAAAAGACGCGCGTGTACCGCGAGGTCTGGCAGCCGAAAAACATCTATTGGGGTCTCTTTATATCGCTCGTGCGCAAGGACATTCCGCTGATCGTGCTCGGTATACTGCGCGAAAAGAAGGACGAGGATTTTTCGGCGCGCGACATATATATAATGAATACGCTGAAGGACCCGCTCGAGCGCAAATACTACGCCATCATCGAGGGCGGGCCCGCGCGGGAACCCGGACACTTCGCACATTCGGAGAGGGTGGTCGAGGTCGCCGCCGAATACCGCCTCACAAAGCGCGAGATGGAGGTACTCTCCATGACGTTCGACGGTCTTGACAACGACGGGATATGCCGTGCGCTCGGTATCACTCAGGCGACGCTCAACAAGCACCTGTCAAATCTGTATTCAAAAACGAATATCCATAACAGGACACAGCTCTTCGGACTCCTGTCAGTGCGCCGGGAGCACCGGCAGGACGGGTGATTCGAGCCGGCTTCCCGGCGGAAAGGGATGAAATTCCTTGAAAAATCGCGCGGCGCATAAGGTGTATTTGCTGCGCATGGACCGCGATTTATCGCAAGCTGAGTATCGGGAGCTGCTGCCGCTCATATCCGCTGAAAAGCGCGGGCGAATCGGGCGGTTTCCCCGCTTTATCGACAAGCAGCGCGCGTTATTCGGCGAGTTGCTCGTGCGGGCGGAAATATCACAGGCTCTCTCGCTTCCCGAAAGCGGCGTTAAGATAATGACGACGGAGCGGGGCAAGCCGTATCTCGCCGGCTTCCCCGATTTTCACTTCAACATCTCGCATACCGGGCGCTTCGTGGCGTGCGCTTTCAGCGACGCGCCCGTCGGCATAGATATCGAAACGATAAGACCGTCCGACATGAGAATAGCGGAGCGGTTTTTCGCGGATAAGGAGCGGGAGTATATTCTTGAACAACCGTCCGGGCCCGCCCGGCTGGAGGCGTTTTATCGCGTCTGGACAATGAAGGAAGCGTATATAAAGCGGGAAGGCAGCGGACTCGGGACGCCGCTGCCTTCCTTTGACGTGTTCGGCGTGGAGGGCGTCCGTTTTAGTGAGCTGCTGCGTAGCGGCGAGGCAATATGTTATTGCTGCTCGGAGCGTTCCGAGGGGCCGCGTATCACGTGGTTTGACGTCGACGAAATCACAAACGCCGACCCGCATCAATAAAAGCATAAATCCGTTTGCACTCGTTTTCGCTCTTACGTCCTTTTCGCTGTGGCGAAAAGAATTTTTGCGAAGGAGTGCGCCCCGTGCGACGGAGCAAAAATTGTTATAGCTCCGTCAGTGTCGGTAATTCATTTACCGACACTGACACTCTGCGAGCGCCGCAGCGCGAGAACTATCCTTCGTATTTTCGTTTGTGACGGCTTCGCCGTCACAAACGAAATAAAACGCTTGCATTTGTTACCGCGATGTGATATGATGAGTCGTCAGACGGCGCAAGCCGTCCGGCGGGGTCGCGTGAGCAGAGCGCCGCAGCCCGCCGGATAGCTGCGTTTCGCGACAATGAGGATTGGCTTTGCGGCGCGCCCGCTCGCGCGGGACGGCTCCGCGACTTCTCCGGCGGTTTCCGCGCGTCGCGCGGCACGGAACGCCCGGGCGCCAATTACTGCCGGCAAGCCGCGGCGCGGAGATTTAAGTCCGGCGGCCTCAGAGTGGGATCATCCCCACTCTTTTTCTTGGGCAATAACGCCAATGTAAAATGTTAAGCCGGCCGTACGAGGAGTGTAATTTTTCCCGATGAGTAAAATATTGCAGATCGTCAGAGAAATCGCGGAACCCGTCTGCGAGCGGCACGGGTGCGAGCTGTGGGACGCCGAATACGTCAAGGAGGCGGGCGTATGGCATCTGCGGATATTTATCGACCGTCCGGACGGCGTGTCGATCGAGCACTGCGAATCGGTCAGCCGCGAGCTTGACCCCATGCTGGACGCGTACGAGCAGCTCATTCCGGGCAGCTACATCTTTGAGGTCTCGTCCGCGGGCGCGGAGCGGCCGCTGCGCCGTCCGCAGGACTTCGAGCGGTTCATGGGCAGTCTCGTTGAGGTCAGACTGTACAAAGCGCTGGCCGGGAAAAAGGAGTTTATCGGGCATCTGCGCGGCTACAGCGGCGGAGATATTGAAATAGGTGTTGAGGGAGAGGCGCTGCGATTTGAAAAGGACGGGATTGCCAACGTGCGGCTGCGGATCGGCTGAAACCGGGGGTACGTATACGTTTGTGCGTGAAGTGAAACGAAAGGCATGGTCAAAATTATGAACGCGGATTTTTTTGCGGCTCTGGCGGATATAGAGCGGGAAAAAGGCATACCCCGGGAGTACATGGCCGAGAAAATTGAACAGGCGCTTTTGGCCGCTTTGCGAAAGGATTACCCGAACGCAGACGATAACGCGCGGGTGGTCTTTGATCTCGAACGCGGCGTGATCGATATGTTTATACAAAAGACGGTCGTGGATTATGTCACGGACGCGGACGCGGAGCTGTCGCTCGACGAGGCGAGAGCGATAAACGCCGGAGCGGCGCCGGGCGATGTCGTCAATGTGCCGGTCGATACGGGCAGATTCGGACGTATTGCGGCTCAGGCGGCAAAGCAGGTCATAATTCAAGGTATACGGGAGGCGGAGCGCAACATCATATTCGGCGAGTTCGCCTCGAAGGAGCATGAGATAATGACGGCGCTCGTCTTGCGCGCCGACGCGAAGACAGACTCCGTCTCCGTGCAGCTGAGTTCAAACGCGGAGACGATGGAGGCTCTGCTGCCACCGGGCGAGCAGATACCCGGCGAGATCATCCGCGACGGCGACAGACTGAAGGTCTACGTAGTCGAGGTCAAGAAGCTGACGCGCGGCCCGAGGGTACTTATATCCAGGACGCATCCGGGCCTCGTAAGGCGGCTGTTTGAGCTGGAGTCGCCCGAGATATACGACGGCACCGTCGAAATACGCAGCATCGCCCGCGAACCGGGCAGCCGCACAAAAATCGCCGTCATGTCGAACGACCCGAATGTGGAGCCGATAGGCGCGTGCATAGGGCAGCGGGGAGACAGGGTAAACACGGTCGTCAGGGAACTGGGCGGTGAGAAGATCGACGTCGTCAAGTTCAGCGAGAGCGTACCGGATTACGTGTCGGCCGCGCTCGCCCCGGCGTCCGTCCTCAGCGTCAAGGTGCTTCCCGACGGGAAATCCTGCCGCGCTATTGTGCCGGATAACCAACTGTCGCTCGCCATCGGCAAGGAGGGGCAGAACGTCAGGCTTGCGGCGAGACTGACCGGCTTCAAAATCGACATACGGCCTCAGTCGCAGAAGGAGCAGGGCGACGAGGACGAATCGGATTTTGAACTGTCGCGCGTATTCCATGAGGAGTACGCGCCGGAGGACTCCGATGAAAACCATCAGGACGACGGGGCGCTCCCGGAGGCGCCTGATTCTGATCCGGAACAGACGGCGTTCCGGGATGTGTATGATAAGTATGAGATCTGAACCTGATTCTGACTGCCAAGCGGCGAAAGGTACGGTAGTAATTCTGTATGCTGAAAAAAACGCCTATGCGGATGTGCCTCGGCTGCCGCGAGATGAAACCCAAGCGCGAGCTTATTCGCGTGGTGCGCTCTCCGGAGGGTGTGGTCAGTCTTGATTTCAAGGGTAAAAGCCCCGGACGCGGCGCGTATCTGTGCCGAAATGCGGACTGCTTGAAGCGCGCAGTCAAATCGAGGGCGCTATCCCGGGCGTTTGGCGCGGAAATACCGGAGGCGGTCTATACCGGACTTGCCGGTTCTCTGGAGGAAGCGAATGGATAAAAATTTGGCCTTTCTCGGTATCGCAAAAAAAGCGGGTCTGCTGGCTGAGGGGACGGAGCTCACCGTCGCGGCAGCAAGAAGCGGCAAGTGCAGCGCGATTCTCTCGGCGTCAGACGCTTCGGAGTCGTCGAAACGGCGGGCAAAGCGCCTGGCCGGCGAGGCGGGCGTACGCCACGCGGCGCTGCGCTGCACAAAGCGCGAGCTCGGCGCCGCGCTGGGCAGAGGCGAGACAGGCGTTATCGCGATAATGAACGCCGGGATCGCGGCCAAATTCGCGTCATACCTTCCGCCGGACAGCGTTACCGAACCGCCCGAGGCGACCGGGCCGCGCGGAAAAGGCGGAGCAATAAGCTGTGAAAGGAGGAGAGCGCAATGAGTACAATGTTTAAATACAGAGTGCATGAAGTGGCAAAGGATTTCAATCTCACCACAAAGATCATTACTGAGATATTGTCGAAATACGCAACTACGCCTAAGAACCACATGCAGGCGCTCACAGTAGCGGAGCTCGATGTCATTTTTGAAAATCTGACGTCGACTAATCAAATTGACAGTATTGAGGAGATTTACGCGGTAGCCTCGCCGTCGGCGGGCATTGTCGGCGAGACCGGCGACGGTAAAAAGCCCAAACAGAGCGCTCTCCCGGCGGAGTCCGGACCGGCGGGTCAGGCGGCCCCGGCCGCACCGCCCGCGCGCAAACCCGACAAGACCTTCACACCGCGCCAGACGCCTCAAAAGCGCGTCGTGGACACGTCGGGCGCAACTATCAATATCGACAAGTACGACGAACGGCTCGACAGGCTTGTGCCTCAGCGCGCCGAGAATATGAAGCGCGGCAAGGAGAAATTTACCAAGAAGTCCCAGTCGCGCGCGCCCTCGATGGCCTCCGGCGCGAAACGGCGTCAGGAGGAGCGCGACAGGATGCAGCGTCTTCAGTTTGAGGTCGCAAAGAGGACGCCTCTCAAAATACAGATACCGGATAACATCAGCGTCGGCGAGCTGGCGTCGCGCATGAAAAAGACGGGCTCGGACGTCGTCAAGCGGCTCGTCAAGCTGGGGGTCATGGCGTCGGTGTCCGACGTGATAGACTACGAAACTGCCGCACTCGTCGCTATTGAGATGGGCTGCAAGGTGGAGCGCGAGGTGGTCGTCACCATCGAGGAGCGCCTCATAGACGACAGACTGGATAATCCCGACGAGCTGGAGCCGCGCGCGCCGGTAGTCGTCGTGATGGGCCACGTAGATCACGGCAAGACGTCTCTGCTCGACAGGATACGAAAGGCGAACGTCGTTTCCGGAGAGGCGGGAGGCATAACGCAGCACATAGGAGCGTACAGGGTGACGGTCAACGGCAGCCCCATAACCTTCCTTGACACGCCCGGGCACGAGGCCTTTACGGCGATGCGCGCCAGAGGGGCGAGCGTTACGGATATCGCGGTACTCATAGTCGCCGCGGACGACGGCATAATGCCGCAGACGGTGGAGTCGATCAACCACGCAAAGGCCGCGGAGATACCGATAATAGTGGCGATAAACAAGATGGATGTGCCGGGCGCGAATCCCGGCAAGATAAAGCAGCAGCTCACAGAGTACGGACTCCTGTCGGAGGAGTGGGGGGGCGACACCATCATATGCCCCATCTCCGCGAAAACCGGCGACGGCGTAGACGGCTTGCTGTCGATGATAGCGCTGACGGCGGAGATGTCCGAGCTGCGCGCCAACCCGAACAGAGCGGCGCGCGGCGCGGTAATAGAGGCGCGTCTCGACAGGGGCCGGGGGCCAATAATGTCGGTGCTGGTACAAAACGGCACGCTGAAATCGGGGGACATCATTATAGCCGGCGCCGCCGTCGGGCACGTGCGGATGATGATAAACGACAAGGGCGAGCGCGTGGAGAGCGCCGGCCCGTCCGTTCCCGTGGAGATAACGGGAATGTCCGAGGTTCCCGGCGCGGGTGAGACGTTCAATGCCGTCGGCGATGAACGCATGGCCAGAGAGCTCGCGCAGCAGAGACGCGACGAGCGCAAGCGCGGCGGCGCTCCCGTTCCCGAGGCGAAGGTGACGCTTGAGGAGCTGTTCTCCAGAATAAAGCAAGGCGAGATAAAGGACTTCAACGTCATCGTCAAGGCGGACGTACAGGGCTCCGCAGAGGCGATAAAGTCCTCGCTCGAAAAGCTCGGCGGAGACGAGGTCAGGGTCAGAGTCATCCATTCCGGCGTCGGCGCGGTGACCGATTCCGACGTGATGCTCGCCGCGACGAGCGGGGCTGTGATTATCGGGTTTAATATACGCGTGGACAACGCGGCCCGCGACAGCGCCGCCCGCGCGGGCGTCGATATCAGGTTGTACAGCGTGATATACGACTGTATACGCGAGATAGAGGACGCGATGAAGGGTATGCTGGCGCCCAAGTACAGGGAGGCGATCAGCGGCCACGCCGAGGTGCGCATGCTTATCAAGGTCTCGCGCCTCGGAACGGTGTGCGGCTGCTTCGTGCTCGACGGAAAGATTACCAGAAATTGTCAGATACGCGTCATACGCGGGGGCGTAACAATTTTTGACGGCGCGCTCGCGTCTTTGCGGAGATTCAAGGACGATGTGCGCGAGGTCGCCGCAAACTACGAGTGCGGCATAATGCTCGAAAAATTCAACGAAGCGCAGGAGGGCGACGTCTTTGAGGCGTACGTCATGGAAAGAGTAATCGACGATTAAAGGGACGGGAGTGTGGCGGCCGCCGCGGCTGATTGTCCCTATCGCACGCCGCCCGCCAGACGTTTACTGATGCGGCTCAGCGCGAACATGACGGGCGCGGCCAACACCGCTATTACGACGGTTGAGGCCGCGCCCGTGAGCGTCAGCACGGTGAGCTCAAACAGCTCGTGCAGCAGAATACCGCCGCCCGCGAAGCCGACGGCCATCGCTGTCATCAGAGCGCGCCTGAGCCGGTTGAGCGGTCTGCTTATCATGTATAGCATCATAAGGCCCACGACGGCGAGCAGCGTAGTCGCCATAGTGGACACTTCTTCTTGCGCGATGCCGAACATCTCGCGCACTTGCATTGCCGCCAGTACCGCGAACAGACTCGTCAGACCGGCGGGCATGGCCTTGATTATCACGTTGACAAGGAATTTGCCGCGCACGCGGCTGATGTTCGGCTCAAGCGCCAGCACAAACGAGGGTATCCCTATGAACATCACGTTAAAAAGCGAAAGCTGAGACGGAGCGATGGGATAGGTCAGAGTAAAAATCAGCGCGAGGGCAGCCAACAGGAACGAGAAAATGTTTTTCGCGAGAAAAAGAGAGGCGGAGCGTTCGATGTTGTTTATAACGCGTCTGCCCTCCATTACTACGGACGGCATCGCCGAGAAATCGGAGTCCAGCAGCACGAGATGGGCGACATGGCACGCTATGTCGCTCCCGGACGCCATGGCGACGCCGCAATCCGCCTCCTTCAGCGCGAGCACGTCGTTGACGCCGTCGCCGGTCATCGCCACCGTGTGACCCGCGTTCTTCATGGCGCGCACGAGCTTGCGCTTTTGCTCCGGCGTCACTCTGCCGAATACGGTATACTCCTCGACGGCGCGTTTTATTCTGCGCTCGGTGTTGAGTGACGACGCGTCGATGTATCTCTGCGCGCCGCGTATACCCGCCTCCTCCGCAATGCGCGAGACCGTTATGGGGTTGTCGCCTGAAATGACCTTGATATCGACGCCCTGATCGGCGAAAAACTTGAACGCTTTCGGCGCTTGTGGCCTGATATTGTTTGTCAGCAGTATCAGGGCGAGCGGCATGAGCTCCGCGCTTATCCCCTTTTTGGGTATGTCGCCGTCATACAGCGCCAACAGCAGCACGCGATACCCCGCCGACGAGCGGGACTCGACGGCCTCCCTGTAGCTGTCGTAATCGTGGAGCAGCAGCTTCTCCGGCGCGCCCAGCAGATACGTCTCGCCGTCCCCGAACGATACGCCGCCGTATTTCGCGGAGGACGAGAACATCATGGAGCGCGCCGCGCGCCGTCCCGGTTTCCCCGTGAAAAAGGCCCTGAGCGCGGCCATCGTCTCGTTATCCGAGCTCATATTGCCTATATAGTCGGCCATTATCATGTCTATATCCGCGCGGATGAATCTGTCCTCACACAGGAGCACGACGTCCTTTGCGGTCATAGTAGGCTCCGTTATCGTCCCCGTCTTGTCCACGCAGAGCACATCCACACGTGCCAGCGTCTCTATGCAGCGCATCTCATGTACGAGCGTGCGCTTTTTTGCGAGTCTCATTATGCTGACGGTCAGCGCGACGGATACGAGAAGATACAGCCCCTCCGGTATCATGCCTATGAGCGCCGCCACGGAGGACAGTACGCCGTCCTCGACGGTGCGCCCCAGCACGCGCGTCTGTTGGTAGTACATAATGATGCCGAACGGTATTACGACGAAGCCTATCATCTGCACAAGTTTGGACAGTGAGTGCATCATCCCGGAGCGCTTTTTGCCGGAGCTTTTTTTTGCCTCTATGGTCAGCCGGGACACAAACGAGTCGCTCCCTACCTTGTCGAGCCGCGCCCTGCACTTGCCGGAAACCACAAAGCTGCCGGAGAGCAGCTTGTCGCCCGGGAGCTTGCCTATCTCGTCCGCCTCGCCGGTGACGAGCGCCTCGTTGACCTGACATTCGCCGGACAGCACGACGGCGTCCGCGTAGATCTGGCAGCCCGCCGCGAATACGGCCACGTCGTCCAGCACCGTCTGGGTATGCGGGATCGAGATGATTTGACCGTCGCGCACGACCTCGGCGCGCGGCGCGGACACGAACGTCAGCGCGGACAGCGTGCGTTTGGCGCGCAGCTCCTGTATTATGCCTATTGCGCAGTTAATCACAACTACCGGCATGAAGGTGAGATTGTTGTACGCGCCCACAGCTATTACGCAGAGCATCAGCAGAACGAATATTAAGTTGAAATATGTGAATACGTTGTCGCAGATGATGCGCAGCGCCGTCTTTTCCGGAGGTTCCGGACTGACGTTGCCGTACCCATTGTCAATGCGCTCGGCGGCCTGTTCGGAGGTCAGACCTGCCTCCGCCCTCGCGTCGATTCTCTGGAGCACCTTATGAAGCCGTATAGCCTCTGCTCGCATAATGGCAACATTCTCCTGCAAACGAAATTATTCACTATTCTTCAATAAGACTGCTGATGTATTGAAGGTATGCGGCGTATTCGTCCCGCGTCACGGCGCGGAGACGGCCCTCGAACACGGAGCAGACGTCGCCCGGACGCCTTATATCCTGCCAGAGCGTCTCGGGCGTTGCCCTGCCGTCACGCAGCGCTATGAGTCCGGCGAGGGCGGTTCCCGCGTTGGCGGGATTTTCGATGGCTACGACGGCGTCCGGCGCCTCCGGTGCGTCCCCGTCCCAAAGCGCGAATATGGCGTCCATGTCCGCCGATATTACCAGAACCCTGTCGGAAACCCCCAGCGTCCCGGCCGCCCGCGCCGCGCCGATACCGAATTCGGCGGAAACGCACGGAATCAGCCAGCGGTCGACGCCGCGATACGTGATTATGGCCATATATACCGCGTTATAGGCGGATTCCTCCGTCAACTCTCCGCCGGCTGGCGGGGCGTCAATCAGGTTTTCCGCGGGTTCCGGATATAATTCCCCCGCGCGCAGCATGACTCCGTCGCCTATGGCGGCGAGCTTGGGGTCGCCAAGCCATGACGTCATTACGACGCCGGTTTTTTCGGGAACATAGTCCTCGCCCCACGACCCGCGCGCGTATGCGTCAAGCCAGTCGACCATAAAACGCCCGGCGGTGCTCATATCAAGCTCCACGCAAGGGGCGAGCGCCGAACCGTCGGCGCCGCGCGGTGCGTCAAACGCGTATACGTGCGGGATGTTCGCCTCATTACAATAATTATTTGTAACCGCCAAGTTATCGCCCGACGCGGAAATTATCAGCCCGTCAACGCCCGCGGCCGACAGCTCGTCCAGCACGGCGGTAACAGGGCGTTCATCTCCGCCGAACACCGCTTCGGTGATAGTGAAATTCATCGCGCCGCTCCAGCGGCTCATCACCGCGAAAAACGCGGCGTCCACGGCGGACGCGCCCTCATGCAAAAAGGAAAGCTGATACGTCTCCCTCTCTCCGTGCGCGGCGCCGTCGTCTATATACCCCGCTGCGGGCGGTGTCGCCACCGGCGCCGGCGCGGAAACGGACGTCGTGGGACCGGCGCCTCCGTCCGCGCTGGGCTGTGTCCCGTTCCCGCCGCAGGCTGTGAGCAGCAGCGCCGGCAGCACGGCGGCCGCGGCGAGCCTTAGCGCGTCAAAACCGGTGATTTTTAATATTAATTCGCACGATATATCGTGCCGGATTAATAGCGCGCATATGTTTCGGTTGCCGCCAAAGGCGGCGAGAAACATGCGCATTTGAGCGAGAAAAGTCCCGAGCGGCTTTGCCGTAAGGATTAGACTTTTCGAGCGGATTAATAATTTCATATAGCGATGATCAGTATTTCACCGTCCTTCACGGTGAGTCCGATCTGTCTCACCTGACGCGCGTAGCTGGAAATCAGCTCGCGCGCCACGGTGTCCTCGACCTCTTTTTGTACGGTGCGTCTGAGATTGCGCGCGCCATACGTATCGGAGAAGGATTTCTCGGCTATCAGGTCGAGCAGACTCTCGTCATACCGCAGCTCGATGCCCTTTTCCGCCATAGAGACGCTCAGCTCGTCGAGCATGATGCCGGCGATTTTTCTGAAGGCGTCCATTTCCAGCTTGTTGAAGTAAATAATTTCGTCCACGCGGTTGATGAACTCCGGGCGCAGGAAGTCGTTGAGCGCCTTTGTGGCCTTTTCCTTACCCTGCTCGTTTTTTGTGCGGTTGAAGCCCAAGGCGTTTTCTTTCCTGTCGCTTCCCGCGTTCGTCGTCATAATTATTACGGTGTTCTCAAAATTGACGGTGCGTCCGTGCGCGTCCGTCAGGCGGCCGTCGTCGAGTATTTGCAGCAATATATTCAGCACGTCCGGGTGCGCTTTTTCGATCTCGTCAAAGAGTATGACGCTGTACGGCTTGCGCCTGATTTTTTCCGTGAGCTGACCCGCTTCGTCATAGCCCACATAGCCCGGCGGAGAGCCGATTATGCGCGATACGGTGTGACGCTCCATGAATTCGGACATGTCGAGCCTTATCAGGGACTCGGGCGTGTCGAACAGATCCTCGGCAAGCCGCTTAACGAGCTCCGTTTTTCCGACGCCGGTGGAGCCTATGAAGATGAAGGACACCGGCTTGTGCTTGGCCGCTATTCCCACGCGGTTGCGCCTTATGGCGGCGCACACCGTTTCGACGGCCTCGTCCTGTCCGACTATATGCGCCTTCAACCGCTTGTCGAGCTCGTTTAAGCGTTTGAACTCGTCCTCGCGTATGCTGCTGGCGGGAATTTTCGTCCACATCTCAATGACGCGCGCCAGATTGTCGAGTCCTAGCACGGGCAGCCCGTCGCTCTCGAGCGTGCACAGCTCATCCGATATTTGGATGTCGCGGCTGCGTATCGCCGCGAGTCTGGCAAAATCGTTGCCCGAAGGCGAGGCGAGCAGACGCTCGCGTTCGCGGCTGAGGTCGGAACGCTCCCTGCGTATCTGGCCCATGCGCGTTAACGTAGCGCTGCGCAGATTGAGGTCGGAGCACGCCTCGTCAAGCAGATCTATGGCCTTGTCGGGCAGGTATCTGTCGGTTATGTACCTCTCCGCCAGTATTACCGCCTGACGCGCCATCTCGTCAGGTATATCGACCTCGTGGTATTCCTCGTAGTAGTGCTTCACGCCGCGCATTATCTCGATGGCGTCGGCGATCGACGGCTCGTTTACCGTGACGGGTTGAAAGCGGCGCTCCAACGCCGCGTCCCGCTCAATGAACCGCCTGTACTCGGAAAACGTAGTGGCGCCTACGACCTGAATCTCCCCGCGCGCGAGAGCCGGCTTTAATATGTTCGCGGCGTTCATCGAGCCCTCGGCGTCGCCCGCGCCCACAATGCTGTGCACCTCGTCGATGACGAGTATGACGTTGCCGCACGACTTGACCTCCTCGACGAGACCCTTCATGCGGCTCTCGAACTGGCCGCGGAACTGCGTACCGGCGACGAGAGCCGTCAGGTCGAGCAGATAGACCTCCTTGTCCGCGAGCTTGAACGGGATACTGCCGTCTATGATGCGTTGCGCGAGTCCCTCCGCTATCGCCGTCTTCCCTACGCCCGGCTCTCCGATGAGACAGGGATTGTTTTTTTGGCGGCGGTTGAGTATCTGGATAACGCGCTCCGTCTCGAGCTTGCGACCCACCACCTTGTCAAGCTTGCCGTCGCGCGCGCGCTGTGTGAGCGACATGCAGTAGCTTTCGAGATACTTGCGCTTTTTGCCGCCGGGGCCGCCCTGCTCCCGTCCCGGCTGCCGCGGCGGAAAGTCGCCGTGCGGCATCTGCCCGGCGGGTCCGCCGAACATCCTGTCGAGGAACGGGAACGTCGCCGTCCGGCTGTCCTCGTCACTGCCCGGCTCGGGAGCGTCGTCGAAGCCGCCCATGACCTCCAGCATCTCCTCGGAAGCGGTGTCGAGCTCCTCCTCGGTGAGACCCATACGCCTGATCATATCCTCGACGGGCTTTATATTCAGCTCGCGCGCGCACTTCAGGCATATACCCTCATTTGACGACCGGCCGTTTTCGATTTTCGTGATGAAAATGACCGCGGCGTTTTTCTTGCATCTTGAGCATAATTGTGGCTGCATAGTTGATTACCTTCTTTACGTTGTTTTGAACATTATCCCGCATTAGCCGTCAGTTGTCAAATTGTCTTTTTTCACAGCGGCTGAGAATGTGACTATATAGCTGCCGAGCGCCGTCAGCATGAGAAACAGCGCCGCGGAGATCATCGCCGTAGCCGCCGTCTCGCTTATGCGCTCCCCGAACAGCATGAGCGTTACGCAGACCAGAAAAAACACCACGGCGGAGGATTTGCCCAAGATATTTGAGGGCGGAATACGCCCCTCCGCGCGCCTGTGCAGAATCAGGCCGCCTATGGCCATAAGCGACTCCTTCACCGCCGCTATGAGCACCGCCCACACGGGGATCAAGCCGTCGATCGTTATGCAGGTGAGCACGGCGATAGTCATCAGCTTGTCTCCGAGCGGGTCGAGTATCTTGCCGAGCTCCGTAGTCAGCTTGTACCGCCTGGCCAGAAAGCCGTCGAGGAAATCGGTGAAAGCGGCGAGCGCGTAGATCGCGAGCGCGTACTTTTTTATCGAGACGCCGGCGCCGTCGTCGGCGAAATATGCCACTATAAACAGCGGCACAAGACATATTCGCAGCGCGGACAGCAGATTCGGAAGCATTTTCACAAGGTCTACCCCTTATATTCCGAGAATGTCGGCGAGAGGATTTGTGTTTATGAGGTATTTCAAAACTCTCGTTTTATCTATTATAGACGGGGCGAGCAGTCCGATATACCGGACGACGGCCGCTATCGCGTAAACTATCACGACGCCCTTAAAAAGGCCGAAAACCATACCGATCAGCGAGTCTATGAGCTCCAGCCCCGGCAGCTTGAACACAAGATTGAGTATATTCCCGATAACCGCAAAAGCGATGGATACGAGCAGAAACATGATGGCGAACACGGCGATGTACGCCAGCGCAGAGCATAGCTTGTCGGTTATTACATCCGTAAGCGCGGCGCCCGCCTCGAACGCGCCGGACGCTATCTTTTCTGAAATCAGCTTTGCCGCCGCCTCCGGCAATCCTATCTCTCTAAGCGCGGTATAGCTTGCGGTGCGGAGTTCCTCGCCGCTCGCCTCGTCCGGTATCAACGCCCCGGAACTCTCGCCCGAGAGCTGCCCTGAGCCGTCCCCGGCGCCGGGCTCACCATCCGCGTCTCCGCTAATAACAGACGCAAGCGCGCCGTCAACAACGCCCCCGACGAACGGCCTGAGCATCTCCGTGACCTCGTCGGAATACGTCGACGCCACGAGGTTCGCCCCGAATATAGCGACTATGAGGGCTAGCACGCCGCATACGCCGCGTATGATCCCGCCCCTGTAGCCGCGCCACAGGCAGTAAACGGGCGTCGCGAGAAGTAAGACGTCAATCGCAATATACAATTTGGCAGGGCCTCCTTAAATTTCGAGATACGGCAGCTTCATCCGTCTCCGTATACCGTGGCGACGCCGTGACCTATGGCGAGCACCGAGCCGTCTGCGCGCGCGACGACGCTCGCGACGTTCGACACATCTTCAAACTCCGATTTCAGTCCGAGGGACGCGTCGTATACGCAGAGCCGGTCCCGCCACAATACCGCCGCGCCGCCGTTGACAGAGAGCGATACGCAACGGCTATCCGTGCGCGTCTCGCCGAGCGCCTCGCCGCCGGCGCCATACGTCTCCAGCACGCCCGCGTCGCCTATACCGTAGTCGAGGAGCAGCAGGGCGGTCAGTCCGTCGTCGCCTATCGCCCACCCGCCGAGGTGTTTGTCGGCAAAGTCCCGGACGACGACGCCCGTTCCGGCGCCATCCACGGTTATGAGCGAGCTCTCGGCGACCGCCAGAAGACGGCCGTCCGGAGTGTACTTAATGTCCAGAATGACGCCATCCGCGAGGTCGAACGCCGCCTGCACCTGCTCGCTTTGGAGCTTCAAAAAAGTGATCCTGCCGCCCGTATCGTTCAGCGACAGGACGGCGAGCTCCCGGTTATCGCGCGAAAGCGCCGCCGACATTATATAGCCCTGCGCCGAATACCATTTGTACTTCATGGCGCCATCCGCCGCATATACCGTTACGCCGCCCTTATAGCCGCCGCTCTCCCGGGTACAGAGCGCCAGCCAACCGCTGCCGTTTACAGATGCCGAGATTATTTCATATTCCGGCTCTATCGCCACGGAGACGCCGGCGCTGTCTATCAACCTGACTAAGAAGCCGCCCGCGTCGTATATGACCGCGTACCCGCCGGACGACGCGACCGTTGGCTCCGAAATTGTGGAGGATTCGTGCGCGAGCTGCCGCCCGTCCACATCAAAGACCTCATATCCCAGAGTGCCCGCCGTCACAAAAACTCCGTCCAGATCGGCAAACGCGGAGTCGTAGCCCGGCGTATAGACAAACTCGTCTGCCCGCTCTATTCCGCGCAGTCCGGCGAGCGCGCGCTTTGCCCCGCTGAGGTCGAGCTTGCCGCCGCCCGCAACGAGGGAGTATGTCAACGCCGCAAGGAACACGAACACGAACGCGGAGCCGACGAATCTCCGGAGTCTGCGCCCGCCCCTTTTTTCAGTTTTTCCGGCTCTGGTCATACGGTGCTCGCCCCTGCCCGCTTGTCCGCGAAATAATTCTGGCAGTCTCCTGGTTTCGCCCGACTGTTTACGGTAGCATACCATAAATTGCAAAGCAATATATGGTATATCGCCATGCGGCGCGTCCCGCGCCGCGGCTCAAAGTTTTAGCGCGCGCCCGCTCTGCGGGCGCATGCGCGCGATATAATATCCGCTCTGCGGATATTATATCATAAACAAGCGCGGTCTGCAAATCAGCGGCTTCGTGCATGTGATAGCCTGCGGTCGCCTCTGCACTGCTCTCGCCGCGCGAGCGACGCGGACGAAGGCCCCGCGGCGACCGAAGGCGGTCGCCGCGGGGCCCTGATTGGCTGGTGTCATTTGTCCGAGGTCAATTCTCTATGTATCTCTTTATCATCGCCGCGACCTCCGCGCGCGTGGCGGAGGATGAGGGATTGAAGCCGCCGTCGGGATAGCCGTTGATTATACCGGCGGATACGGCCCACGCCACGGCCTCTCTCGCCCAATCGGATATCTCGTCCGCGTCCGTGAACTCCGATGCGCCGGGGGTGGCGTCGCCTGCGGTTGGTTTGCCCGCAAAGCGCCACAGCAGCGTCGCGAGTTGCTCGCGCGTCACTTCCCCGTCCAGATTTGTCCCGTCGGATATGCCGTTCTCTTT
>JAISXU010000017.1 GCA_031270395.1 Oscillospiraceae bacterium | reverse complement strand
TCAATCCATAAATCATTGGCAAATACAGTTACACCAAACTCCTTTGCAAGAAAGATTGAAGTCAAGCCTTTCCCGCATCCCATGTCCAAAACTTTCATGCCTGATGATAATTTCATATTATTACATAATTCCTCCAACAATTGTAGCGGATTCGGCCCCATCCAATTTTCTTCAATCCAATTTTTTCCATAATTTTCAGTTTTTGGGTACATATTCATCAAAATACTCCTAATTATTTTCGATCTTTTTACCATTTTATATTATACGAAAAATAATTATTTGTCAATATTTTTTCGATTTTTTTGCAAATAATTTCAAACGTAATAACGCATAACTCCTGTATAGGCGGAAGCTTTCTACATGAAAATACGCAATCGGAAATCCAATGCAATCAACGGCCTCAACCTACTTTCTATATTTTTTGCGCAATGCATTTCACACATTTTCTATATGCAAAGCGCAATTCCAAGCCATGCCGTCCTGCCATTGTCCGGATTTACCGCCGTCATTTGAAGCGGCAAGCGAATTATATCATCACCGCAAGGTTCTTGCAAGGATGCTTTGCCACCAAATGCTTTGCCACCAAATCCGTGCTGCTGATGCCGCCCCCCGTCCAATACCGAATCGTAACCCAGCGTAGCGGTTGCGATTCGGAGAGGACGCACGACGGAGCGGGCGAGGAGCGGAGCCTGCGACGCGCCAAGCTTAGCGAAGTCCGTGCGGACGAAGCGGAAGGGTGCTCCGACGACTTGACACATCCGTATTTTTTATATAAAATGTTTTTAGCGTTTTAAGTCAAAACCAATAAAAAATAAATGGAGGTCATCGAAATGCAAGAAGTATACGATTTTCTGGAAAAAGCCGGTGCGTACCATATCGCAACGGTGGACAACGATGGTAAGCCGCATGTGCGGCCCTTTGGATCGAAAATGATCCTGGACGATAAGTTTTACATATTTTGCAGTTTGCCAAAGGCCGTCTATGACCAACTCGCCGGAAACAAGTGGGCTGAGATTTCCGCGTGCGGAGAGGGCATGGAATGGCTGCGAATCACAACCGTCGCCCGTGAGGTCACGGGTGACGAGAAACAGAGAGTCTACGACAAATCGTTCTATGCCGCGCCTGACAGCCCCATGAAGAGAGCGATTGACACGGTAGCTTTTTTCGAGCTCAAGGACGCCACCGCCATCATCTACGGCAAAGAGCAAAAAACTTATAAGTGGTGAATTGATCGGACTGAGTTATGACGACGCGGTTGGGGATAAACCTCGGGCGACCGAATGCGGTCGCCCCTACAGGACGAGGACGCGCACCCCGTCCAAAACCGAATCGCAACCCAGCGTAGCGGTTGCGATTTGGCGAGGACGAACCGCGTAGCGTGCGAGCGTTCACGTTTACGCGGACGCGAGTCTTAGCGCAGCGCGTGAGGACGCACGACGCTCCAAGCTTAGCAAAGTCCGTGCGGACGAAGCGCAGCGCGCGCGGACGAAGATATGACCAGAAAGAAGATTTTACCGACAGTCGTGCGCTTGCCGCCCCGTCAGTACCAAGCCTGTGTACAATCTATTGGCAAATAATTCTCAATGAATTCCTTGATTTTTGCGCAGGCTTTACGCGCATAATAGCCCGTCTCATCGGAAACAGGCTTTGTGATAACTGTGGGTTCATCACCGCTGATATTTATACTTATCTCCCCGAATCCTCCTTGCCCTTCTGGTTGATACAGATATATTATGTTGTCTTCAACTACAGATTTAAGTTTTAGTCTGTTCATTTCAAGCCGCCCTTCAAATCAAGCCCTTTTGCATACTTGCTATAATTAAACGTTTTTGCGGCAGGGGCATGAGCCTCAGCATGGCTTGCGCTTCCCGTGGACATCCTCCCGAAAATTCGCTGCGATAACCGCTGCCAACGAAAATATTCATTTAATTTTACTGTTGACAAATCAACAGCTTTGCGTTAGAATTAAAACATAGCATATTAATCGCATATGTTTATCATATTATTAAGATGGGAGACTGTGAAATGGGCATCTACAAAAAAGTGACGGACCTTATCGGAAACACTCCTCTTCTAGAGCTGTCAAATCTCGAAAAACACCTCGGATTGGAGGCGCGCGTGGTAGGCAAGCTGGAATACTACAATCCGGCGGGCAGCGTCAAGGATCGTATCGCGAAGGCGATGATCGAGGACGCGGAGGCAAAGGGGCTGCTGGGGCCGGATTCGGTCATCATCGAGCCCACGAGCGGCAATACGGGCATTGGGCTTTCCGCTGTGGCGGCGGCGCGCGGATACAAGATCATACTCACAATGCCTGAGACTATGAGCATTGAGCGCAGGAACCTTTTGAAGGCGTACGGCGCGGAACTGGTGCTCACGGAGGGCGCAAAGGGCATGAAAGGCGCGATCGCCAAAGCGGAGGAGCTCGCCGCCGCGACGCCCGGAGGTTTCATCCCGAGTCAGTTCACAAACCCGGCAAACCCGGCAATACATAAGGCGGCCACGGGCCCCGAGATATGGAAAGACACCGACGGCAAGGTGGATATTCTTGTGGGCGGCGTCGGCACGGGCGGCACTATAACGGGCGCCGGCGAATACCTGAAAGAGCAAAATCCGAATGTCAAGGTGTATGCGGTCGAGCCGGCGGCCTCGCCCGTACTCTCGCAGGGGACGGCCGGGGCCCACAAAATTCAGGGTATCGGCGCCGGCTTTGTGCCGGAGGTGCTCAACACGAAGATATATGAGGACGTCATAACGGTCACAAATGAGGACGCGTTCGAGACAGGCCGCAACATCGCCAAGCTGGAGGGGCTGCTCGTAGGCATATCATCCGGCGCGGCAATTTGGGCGGCCTCGCAGCTCGCCAAAAAGCCTGAGAATAAGGGCAAGCTCATTGTGGCGATTCTCCCCGACACCGGAGAGCGCTATCTGTCCACGCCGATGTTCTCGGAATAAATTCGTTATCCCAGCGTTATTGACACCGTGGGCGGGGGCGATGTTTCTGCGACCCTGCCCACGGTGTATTTATGTTCATTTATGTACGCGATGAGGCTCCCGATGGCGTCGGCGCCCGAACCCGCGCACGGGAGCGCAACGTTTTGCCGGACGCCTCCCTCCGTGGCGAGCAGGGCTTCCGCGGCGCCGGCGGCGGAGCTTTCGCCGCCGGACGGTATGTCAAGGGCGCACCATGACAATAATCCGTTTTCAGAGGCCATTACCGCCGCGCTTTGCGCCTCAGGATCAGGATCAGGATCAGGCCCCGGCTCGGAATCAACTACAAGCGCCGTCTCCGTATCGGCATCCGCCGCGACGAGAACGGTCTTCACCTTTGCCGCCTCAAATAACAGCGCGGATACCGCGTCGTATTCCTCACGAGTTCCGTCCGACAGCCAAATCCCAACGGCGTGACCGTTTCCGACCGCGCGCCTGACGGCGTCCGGATGCTGCGCCACGTCCTCTCCCCCAACGAAGAAGCACGCCTTGTACCCCGCCGCGTCCAGCGCGTTGAGTATCGCATCCGAGTGCTCTCCTCCGATACCGTAAAAGCTGAGATACAGCGTCACATTTTCGTATGTGGGGGGCGGGGGCGGCGTCGGGGAGATCTGTCCGCCGGGCGACGGTTGCTCGGGTGCCGTCGTCTGTGAGTCGGAAGCGCCCATATATTCCTCATAGCTCTCCAGCATCTGACTTCTGAATCTACTCGCAAACGTCTTGTCGCTGTATTCGGCGTCTGGCGAGGTTATTCGCAGGATGGACGCCGGCTCCTGCGGCGTAACGGTATACGTCAGTTCGAAAAATTCACACACAAAGTTGAGCGGGACGAACAGTACGGCGCCCGAGTAGCGCGCCGTTACGCCCTCAAACAGTTTACCGTTCTGATCGTATGTAGCCGTACCGACATAGAAATCAAGCCTCTTTCGTCCGCTGTACAGACACGCGGCGTTGTCAACGGTCGAACGGGCGTTGTACACTCCGGCATATGTGAAAATATTATACGGCACATACAGCGTACTTCCGAAATAGGTCGGCAGCGTGGATTTTTTCAGCGGTATGAGCGTATCATTTACCGCCGTGAAGCAAAGCATCCCCGCGGCGCGCGAGCCACCCGAAATCGGCAATGCGCACACTATAAGTGAAAATAATACCAGAAGCGCCAATATCTTTTTTCTCATATCAACCACTCAATGACGTCGTCTGTTATATCGCTTGCCGCGAGTGAATCGCGGCTGCGCTCAGGATTTATGTCACTACGCAGTATAGCAATATTGATCTGTGCCGTCAAGTGCCCTGCGGGGCCGTCCTCACGGGATACCGCAGGTTGTCGTGTTTTGCTGCGGGCGGACTGGGGGTAACCAAGAAGCGTCGCTTATGTGTGCAAATACCACGCGCGCACGGACAAGACAAAAAGGTGAATTTACACTTGAAATAGTTGACAACATGGGTTATAATACTAAACACGGCCATCGGCGCCATCGGCAGATGAATTGGAGAAGTACCCAAGAGGCCGAAGGGGCTCCCCTGCTAAGGGAGTAGGCGGTGCTGAGCCGCGCGAGGGTTCAAATCCCTCCTTCTCCGCCATTAGGAACAAATGCGAACTCTTGCCAATGTTTTTTCGTTGTTGAGACGTTCGCTTTTTCCTTTCCGTTGGAAAAACAATAGTAATTTTATTAACTTGTGTTATAATGGAGATGGGGTTGATGTGGAGGCGATTTTATGGAAAATATATGGGATTGTGTAATTAAAAATCTTGATGGCGGCGATGTGTTGTCGAATGTCCATGTTAAAAAAATCCATAAATCGTTTCCTGTTCCGAGTGACTTTAAAATTATGTGGGCAGTGGCTGAGAATTTCGGACACCATCCGAGCGGTATTGCCATTACAGATAAAGGTATTGTAATAAAGGCAGACAAAACTGCTGTAGAAGCGGCTAACACATCAAAAGACAAGAAAAAACGCCAAAAATATATCTATCAAATAATTCCGTGGGATTTATTTGACCCGGAAGATTTTTCCGCATCAATCTCTGGCGGTAAAGTGACTATAAAGTATGGAGACATACGCTATTCGGGGTTTAGCAGTAAGGCGATACATACATTTTTCAAAAAATGCGAAACAGAGCGTCAACAACGGGATTCGATTGCGGAAAAAGCGGCTGCGATGGCTGCTGTTGAAATACATACTATCGGACTTGATGACATTGTGTTCGCCGCAGGGCGCGGAGCCGACCAATCAGGCTCTGGGCACGGTGAGTATGCCGAAAAAGCGGGTACCATTCTCGATAATTTAGCAGGACAACGTGCACAACATATTGGCGGCGATAATGCGAAGGACGGCCCTGATAAGAATGTTGTGATTGATGGTAAGCAACGTCCAGTCCAATGCAAATATCATTCGACCCCAACTAAATCCGTAGGAGATTGTTTTCATGTAAATAAAGAAACAGGAAAAAAAGAATTTCGTTACTTCACACTTGATAAAAAACCGATGATGGTTGAAGTACCGAGAGATCAGTATGATAAAGCCATCGAGTCAATGAAACGGAGAATAAAAAACGGCGAGGTTCTTGGTGTCACAGACCCAGAGCAAGCCTATGAAATAATCCGAAAAGGCAAACTTACTTACAAGCAAGCTCTTAATCTCGCAAAAGCAGGAACTTTTGAATCTTTAGCTTACGATACAGTAACTGGAGCGATTAATTGTTCATTTGTTTTTGGAATCACGGTATTGGTGACATTTGGATTTGCTTTTGCATCAAGTAAAGATTTTAAGAAGTCAATAAAAGCGGCGGCATCCGCTGGACTTCAGACTTTCGGAATCAGTTTGGCAAGCCAAATACTCTCGACACAAATAGCGCGGACAGGACTCTCAAAAGCATTGATGCCTACATCGGATTTTATAGTGTCAAGACTCGGCTATAAAGCCGTTCAAAAAATCATTAATTCTTTTAGGGTCTTAATGGGCAAATCGCCGATATACGGTGCCGCTGCCGCTAAATCGCTCTCAAAGGCTTTGCGTTCAAATGCGATTACTGCCGGAATAACTTTTCTCGTTTGTTCCGTACCGGACACTTATCGCATATCAAGAAACAGAATGTCCGCAGGGCAGTATTTAGCAAACATGTCCTCGTTGCTTGCCTCCATAGCGGGAGATGTAGCGGCAGCCATTGGAACAGGTCTCGCGGCAGGGAAAATAGCCGCTGCCGCAGGCACGGCAGTTAGCCCCGGTGTTGGAACTGCTCTCGGATTTGTGGGAGGTACAGCAGGCGGGTTCGCCGCAGGATTTGGCGCTTCAAAAATAGCGAAAATTGTACGCGAAGATGACAGAGAAATTTTATTGCGAATTTTCAATGCTGTTGTTATGAATACTTGCTTTGACTATATGCTTGACGAAAAAGAAATTGACAAATTTCTAAAGCGCATTTCCGAAGATAAGGAATGTGAAAAAGAACTAAAAAAGATTATGAAACTTCTCTATGGTTCCAAGAAACAATATGCGGATTTAGAACATTTATGTGAAATGGCCGTGAGACCAATTATCGCAGAACGAAAAAAAATTACTACTGCAATGGAGCCGGACGAAGAAGATCTTTTAGTTGCAATATCCGAAGTTATGGAGGAACTTGCTGATGAAAAAGAATGAATGCGCGCGTTGCGGTAAGTCGGAACGCTTTGGCCGCGTTTTTGAAAGTGTTTCGCATAAAGACACCAAGTTTTTTCTGTGCGTTGATTGTGCCCAAATACTCTATAAAGCTGAGGACGCTCGCAAGGAAGGTGACCACGAAATCGAAACCCAACTGCGAGATAGTTTTCAAAAAGGCATTAGGGATGGCGCATTAAAATCAATTCTTTCGGATTGGCTTAACGACAAACAATAGATAATTTTAAAAATAGTGTTCCGCAGGAACACGCAGCAGACAGCACCGCCGGCTTAACATTCGCCCCACATTTGGGGTGAATGAGAGGGTCTTAGGGTTCACCCTAACAAGCAAGAAGCGTAGCAATTTCCGAATGGAGATTGCTGCGCTTCGGTCGTTTCTGCGGCAGCAGAAACACTGCTTACGGAAATGAAAACCGGCAGTTTCACGGTATTCCAATCGTGTGGCGAGCAGTGCGTCTTGGCGCCCACATACGTTTTGCTCGATGTGGCGCTTACCAAATGATTACGGCGCTCGTGTTTTACCCCCACCTGTTAAAGTTGCTGCGTCGTATTCACTTGGCGGGGGATGAGTGAGTAAAGTTTGGGTTTTACCTGAATGCAACGGTGGCTGACGCTTGGGCGGAAACGGCAGGGGCTTAATTGGGGCTTATTGTGACAAAAACCCGCCATATAACGCGGCGACAGACAAATCAGAATAACTCGAAAACGCAGTCTACGCAACGATTTGCGGCATACGGCGAAGCACGGCAAAACAATCAAATTTAGTTTCGTAATCAGCAGGTCGGGAGTTCGAGTCTCCCCACCAACTCCAACTATGTAGTCCAATTTAGATATTGGACTGCGGGAGCCCGCAGTGATGCGGGCTTTTGGGTTTCCAAGGGGCGGTGCACTTGCATAAAAACACCGTAAATATTAATTCGCACGATATGTCGTGCCGAATTAATATCGCGCATATGTTTCGGTTGCCGCCAAAGGCGGCGAGAAACATGCGCATATGAGCGAGAAAAGTCCCGAGCGGCTTTGCCGTAAGGATAAGACTTTTCGAGCGGATTAATACATTATACGGGAAACCGAGGCACCATACCGGAGGCGCGTTACCCCGAGGCGCGCTGCACAAATAACACTTGATATAGTTGTGGATTGTGATATTATTACAATTCCACCGTATATTTATCGCGTCTGAAAGGATAGATCACTATGCGATCTGCGCTATTCTATAATGTTCCGCTTACTGCCGCATGTATGTCATGGTTGCTGTGCCAGCTTTTGAAGCTGCCGATTGACAGATTCAGGCACAAGAAAGTCACCATTATCAGCTTCCTTCAAAGCGGCGGCTTCCCAAGCTCGCACTCCGCGTTTGTAACCGCGCTGTCAGTTTCGATCGGGCTTACCGATGGCGTCGCGTCGTCGCAGTTTGCCATAGCCGCAGTATTCGCTTTCGTCGTAATGCAGGACGCAATCGGGCTACGGCGCAACGCGGGACGTACGGCGGAAGCCGTAAACGAACTCATAGCGGAGCTTGAAGCCAGAGGCATCGTCATTGACAGGCAGCTTAAAGAGGCGCTGGGGCATACTCCAATAGAAATAATCGCCGGCATCGGCGCCGGGATTGGCGTTTCCGCGCTGCTATATAACTTGTGTCCGATAGTGTGAAACATTAATTTCAAAAGCTATTGACAGGGCGTTTCCCAAGTGATATTATCCGAATAGTTGCAAAGACGCACGTGTTTTCGTGCGTCTTCTTTTATTTTTATACGGGAGGCGCGACGTTATGAACAAAAATACTCCGACGGCCTTTTATCCCGTACAGCCGTTTTTTGTGACGAATGCGGGGCGATACCTCAAGCACATATCCGGCGGTTCCGGCATAGCGCATTACTACTCATACACCATTGGCGAGGACGCGCCGACAGAGACTACCGTCATCCCCGACGGCAGCGTGGACGTTATTTTCAAAATAGCCTCCGGCGGCGCCTCGGCGAGCTTATGCGGATATGTGACAGGCGTCAGGAGTATGCAGCTTGAGCCAGGTGCCGAGTACTTCGGCGTACGGTACATGCCGGGTTATCTCCCCCGCGCCCTCGGTCTGCGGATAGGCGACCTGACCGACTGCGTTCTTGACTTCACCGAGATCACGGGCGATCGCGAGATTTTGGAGACGATAGCGCTCGAGCGCGATTTTCTCACACGCGCGCGCATATTCGAGGCCCGATACAGCGGCGCGGCGCCTGCGGACGGAACGACGAGCTCGTACCTCGTGCCGGCGTTGCTTGAGAATATATTTGAAAACAAAGGTCAGATACACATCGGCGAGATGGAGAGCTACACGGGCTTCAGCGAACGGTACATAAGAAGCGTTTTCAAGGGCGTTCTCGGGACGAGTCCAAAGGTATTTTGCAATTTCATACGTTTTCAGGCCGCCATAAAAAAACTCAACCGCCCCGGAGGCGGTTCGATAGCGGACGTCGCCAGCGGCTGCGGCTATTTTGATCAATCACATTTGATTAAGGAATTTCACCGCTACGCCGGTGAGAGTCCCGTAAAATATCTGTCCGCGATAGACCCTCCGAGCTATTGGAAAAAAATCGTTGTGACATAGAGCCCTCGTATTACACAGCCCTCACAAATTATTGATTGCGAGAGCGTGACGGCGGGCGGCGAAAACAACACAAAAACGCTATAAACTAATATCAAGCTAACAAACATATAATCAGCGCCCATTATCGGGCAAAACAAAAACCCCCGCGAAAGCCGCTCCCAGTGGCCTTCGCGGGGGTTTTATTCTGGCAGCGCAGACCAATTTAGATACCTTTCTGATAGTGCTTCGGTTGACACGCGGAGCACAATCTCAGCGTGTCCGTCGACCGGTCAACGAACGTTACTCGCCCAACTGCGCTCGCAAGCGAGCGATCTCATCCGCCATAGATTTCCGTTCGACCTGCCACTTAGAGTTGGCACTTTCCTCGCCCTCTGCAAAACCTTTCCTGCGAGCATTACTCAGTGCCTGACCCTCGTCGAGGCGGCTCATCACACGCTTGCGCTCGAGGTCAACATAGTCCGGGCTTGTTGTGATCTCGCGGTACGCCGTTATCATTTCGTTCATTTCGGGTACCCCCAGTTTCTCCAAAATCTCCAAGTCCTCCTCCGTGTCGGCGCGGAATGCGTGGAGGAAGAGTTCCAACAGATTGCTTGCGTCGATTTCGTCCGGCACCTTACCGAGCTCGAAGACGAAGATGCCCATCTTGTCCGTCAGGAGCTCGTATCGTCCGCACGGACTCCGCTAAGCTTGGAGCGTCGTAAACTCCGCTCCTCGCCCGCTCCGTCGTGCGTCCTCTCCGAAGCGAACCCACTTCGTTGGGCTTCGTTTCGGTTTTGGACGCGGGGGCGTGTCCTCTCCCACACGCAACCGCTTGCGCTGGGATGCGCGTGGGTATCTTTCATCGTTGAGGGGAACGAGTGCAAACGAAATTATTCCGGTAATTATTCATTATTCACTTTTAATTATCAATTCTCCGCCGCGCCGAGGCGCGGCTGCGGGACCTCCGGCGTTCTCATTGCGAGAATCGTTCTTTCGATTAGCTCGTCGAGCGTCCAGCCAAGCGCTTGAGCACCCTGCGCTATCACGTCACGGGAACAGCCCGCCGCGAACTTTTTGTCCTTGAATTTCTTCTTTACTGACGCCACCTCCAAATCCTGCACGGACTTCGACGGCCGCATAATCGCAACCGCGCCGATCAAACCCGTGAGCTCGTCAGCGGCGAATAGGATTTTCTCCATAATATGTTCCGGTCGGTGTGGAGTACCCGTAAGCCCGTACCCGTGGGACATACAGGAGCGGATGATGCTTTCGTCAACATTGTTTTCGCAGAGCAGCTCCTCTCCCTTGACGCAATGCTCATCGGGGTACAGCTCAAAATCTATGTCGTGCAGCAGTCCGACGAGCGCCCACTTATCCGCGCTGTCCGCGTCGTATTGCTTGGCAAAATGGCGCATCACGCCGCTTACAACCTCGGCGTGGCGCAAATGAAACGGCTCCTTATTGTACTTTTCGAGGATTTCCCGCGCCTGTGTAATGTCCATCGTCTTAACCTTTCTTCGTCCTCTCGCGCTGCGATTCGTCCTCACGGACTTCGCTAAGCTCGCTTCCGGCTAAAGCCGAAAGCTCTCCCGCTTCGTCGTTCGTCCTCTCCGAAACGAACCCACTCCGTTGGGCTTCGTTTCGGCTTTGGGACGAGGGGATTGGGACCGCGGGAAGGTGTTATCTGTTATCTGTTAACTGTTAACTGTCCGTCGGGTTGCGTTTCGGTTTTGGACGGAGGGCGCGTTCCCGCCGAAAAGTCATCTGCCGGTAGGCGATGACCAGCACGGAGCAGCACCGCGCCCGAAGGCACGGCGCTGCTTCCTTGGAGTTGGAAACGGGGTTACCCTATGCTCTCTATATACCTTTGCAACAGCATCGCCGCTTCGGAGCGGGTCGCGGTGCCGGATGGCGCCAATGTGGTCGCTGTGCGGCCGGTGATGAGACCGGTGCCGACAGCCCATTGCATAGCGTCATATGCCCAATCGGAGATTTGCCCGGCGTCGCTGTAGCCGGAAACGTCCCCGTTGGCAATTCTCCATTCTCCATTCTCAATTCTCAATTCCTGTACAGCGTAGCGGTACAGCATCGTCGCGAACTGTTCGCGCGTGATCTCCCCGTTCGGGTTCGTGCCGTCCGTTATGCCGTTGGCTATGCCCCATTCGACGGCTTTCGAGTACCACGTCTCACCGCCTGCCGTGTCAACCCCGGCGTTGCGCGCTAGAATCGTGATGAGCATCGCCCGTGTCAGGCTCGTCTGCGGGGCGAAGGTCGTCTCTGTCACGCCTGTTATCAGGTCGTTCGAGTAGGCGTAGCGGGCCGCTTTGTAGTACCACTCGCCTTTCGCGATGTCGCCAAACGGGCTTATCCACTCCGCGATGAAGAACTTGCTGAAATGTGTCGTCGTGAATGTTATTTTGCCCGTCGCGGCGTCGTAGCTCGCGCCTGTCATTTCGGCGATGTTGCCGTCGTCGTCGAGGTAATACACGGTGAGCAGGTCGTAGTCCTCCGCCGCCGTTTCGTCTTTTGGCGTGTACGGGACGGATACCGTCACCGTTCCGCCTAAGTCGGTTATCGCCGTGTCGCCGACGGAGATGTTCAGCTCTATCACCGGGTTGTCGCCGACCTTCTCCTGCTGCTTACTGTTCAGCGCTTCGGAGTTGTCAACGACCGCAGCCGTGAGCGTCACCGTCTCGCCGGTTCCCGCCGCGTCGGCTATCGCCGTGAGCGTCGCGGCGTCGAGCGTGATTGTCGAAACCTCAGACTCAACCGTCAGGATGACGTCCTTCGCCTCCGCTATGGCCTTGATCGCCTCGGCGGGTATCGCCGCCTCTACCGCTTTGACAGCCGCGCCGGTTTCGGTCGTCTCAACCGTCACCGGGATTATGATTTCCGCGACGGCGTTTGTCTTACCCTCCGCCTTCGCCGCCTCGACGGCTTTCACCGCTTCCGCTACCGCCTCCGTGACCTTCGCCGTCTCGACCGTGGCTGTCGCTTTGCCGGTGTCGTCGGTCGTCGCGGGCGCTGTTTCGATCGCCTGCTGCGATACGACGTCGGGCTGCCAGCCGCCGCCGGAGTTGGAGCCGCCGGAGGGCGGGGTGGCGTTGGGGTCTATGTCCGTTTCGTCGGTTTCGTCGCCATCCGTTGTGTTGCCGACGCCGGGCGCGGTGCTGCCGTCTCTCGGCGGGTTGGTGTCGGGGGCTTCAAGCCACTTGTTCCACTGGTTACCGTCTCCCAGCGCGGGGTAATCCTTGTCGTCAAACCAATCCTGTACCTCGTAGCGGTAATCGTTGATATAGTGCCAGACCACCACGTCGCCGTCAGAGAGAGGGTATTCCTTCAGCCCGTAGCCGGGGTGTCTGCCGTTGACTGTGTACATCCAGCCGGAGTAGCGTCCGTTTGTGAACTCGCTGAGCTCATGGCCGCCGTAGTACGTCGGCGCGTATATCGTCTCGACGTAGTTCTTTTCAGCGCCCACGGCTTGCAGTCCGGCGTCCGCGAGCGCCCTCGTGAACAGGTCGTAGTTCGTGTCGCCCTCGCGCATCGTGTAACCGCGCGTGGCTATCCACGTCTGATACTCGCTGCCCTGCCACAGGTCGGCCTCGCTGTTATCAATGCTTATCTTCATATCAATGTCGTCTTCCGAGAGCGACGCTCCGATGAGTCGGAACGTGACCGTTATGCTGTCGCCGCCCGAGACGCCGCCGCTTGACGGCGGATTATACTTCGACGCGGTTATCGCTCCGCTGATTTCAGCCTCGATTTCAGCGAGTGCTTCGCCGTCGCCCTTTGACAGCGCGAGCGACGCCGTGAAGCTTCCGGGCGTTCCGTCATACGCGGCTTCCGTTCCGGCGATTGCCGGCGTCACCGTGATATTACTCACTGCCGCCGATACGCCCGCGAGCGGGAGCTTGGACAGTCTGTCTGTTATCCACGTCCGTACGGCTTCCTCCGTGTTCGCCGTGAGCATTGATACTTCAAACACGACTTCGTCTTCCAGATACGTTTTCGCGTCGGAAATGAGCTTCGCGTTCGCCGCGTTCGGCGCCTCGGCAACTGTGACGGCGACTGTATACGTCCGTGTCGTCGTACCGTCCTCGGCTGTGACTGTTATAGTCCATGCCGCGCCGCTGTTCGCCGTCTCCGCCGTCCCGACTGTCGCTTTCGGGTCAGAGAGCGTAACCGTGAAGCTCTCAGCCGTGAGCGACGCGTCGTGCGGCACTGTGACGGTGTAATTCAGGCCATCTGTGCCATCTGTCACTGTCGCCGGTACGTCCGCCACGGTTATCGCGGTCATGTTCGCGTCTGTCGAGAACACATACGGTATCGCGGCGATTGAGCCTGTTATATTCGCCGTGTCCGTCGCGAGCGTTTCGGTCTCGCCCTTTGAGAGCTCGACCGTCGCCGTAAAGCTGCCGGACGTTCCGGCTGAGTCGGCGGCGGTTCCGGGTATTGCCGGTATTACATATATGCTCTCGACCTGAAGCGTCGCCGTGACGTCGTTGAGCGTGAGCCCCGCAAGAACGCCTTCAATCAGCGCTTGCGTGATTTCCGTTTCCGCCGCGGCGTTCCAATTATGCAGTTCGATTGCGGATTTCGCCGCCGCGACGTCGGATATATTGCCCGCCGCGGGGTTTTCCGCTATGCTGACGCCTACCGTGTAGGCCACCGCCGTCACGCCGTCCTCGGCGGTGACGGTGAACGTCCACGTCGCGCCGCCGTCCGCCGTCTCGGGTGTGCCAACTGTCGCGTTCGCGTCGCGCGGAGTGATTATCACCGCGCCGGGTTCTGTCGGGAGCGCCGCTTCCTCGGCGTAATCGAGTACAACCGTGATTGATGTTCCGTCGATCACACCCGCCTTGCCGTTGACCGTGACGCCCGTTATCCCCGCGTCACTTGACACGTACGGCGTTGCGGTGATCACGCCGTTGAGGGCCGCCGTGCCTTGCGCGAGCGTCGCATCCGCGCCCTTTGAGAGCGCGACCGACGCCGTGAAGCTGCCGGCCGTCCCGGCCTTGCTCTCCGGCGTTCCCTGAACCGCCGCGCTGAACGCGGTGACCGTGACTTCCGCTGTCACGCCGTATGTCGCGGTGAGACCCAGGGCGTCAACCTCGCCTTGCAGCCATGCCTTGATGTCGTCAGAGACGTTCAGCGCCGTCGTCCACGATGCGGCTTCGACGCTCTCAATCGCCGCTTTCGCCGCCGCAACATCGTCCGCGTTGGACGCGTTCGGGTTTGGCGCGTTGGTCACCGCCAGCGTGTACGTCGCCGGCGTGCCGTCCTCGGCGGTGACGGTGAACGTCCACGTCGCGCCGCCGTTCGTTGTAGCCGGCGCTGTCGTCACGCTCGCCTTACGCGAGCTCGGCGTCACCGTGATTGCGCCGCTTTCTGTCGGCAAGGCCACGCCGAACGGGATTTCAGCCGCAAACGTGTTGCCCTCGCCCGCCGTCGCCGTGACGCTGTTCGCGCCGCCTATGCCGTAGGACACCGTGACGGACTGCACGCCCGCATCGGACGACTGCGTAAACACGTCGCGCATATCGTACAGCGTGTTTTCATGGTGTACGTATCTGTCGTACGCCACGAGCGCATAGGCGGCCTGCTCGGTGGACATCTGGGCATTGCCCGTCACGCCGTACAGCAGATGCCTGAAGCCGCCGTCATCGTTTTGATAGCGCAGCAGATGTTCGAGGACGTCTGTGATAAAGCCGCCGTCCTGTGTGCCGTCGTAACCGAGCGAGCACAGCGCCACCAATACCTGCGCCGCGCCCTCGGACGACACACTGCTGCTTCCATAGCCGATGAAGCCGCCGTCGCCGTCAAACTCCGCTTTCAGCGCGGAGACAGCTTTCGTGACGGCTGAGACAATCCTCGTGTGCGCCGGCGCGTTCGGGAAGCTCGTTGCGTACGCGTCCGCCGTCATCTTGTAGTACGGCGCGAGCGCTTGCAGCGCCATTCCCGTGATGTCGGCGTCCGGGACGCCCGTGGTCTCGCCGTTCAGGTCCCAGCCGCCGTTTGATTTTTCATGGTCGAGGATATATTGCAGATAATGCGCCCGCAAATTCCCGCTGTCCGGCAGATAGCCGTTCGAGTCGAGCGCTATGAGCGCCCAGATCGGGCCGTTGAGCCCCTGCCAGACTGTCTGCGTCTTGTCCGTCAGCGCGGAAACGAGGTCGTAGTCTACCCCCTCTACCTCTACGTCTGACGGGAAGCTCGCGGCGCTCTGCCCGACGGAGGTCAAGCCAACTATCACACGGGAATTATCCGTATATTTAGACTTGTTAAGGATGACCTTGCGGACACCGTTTTCCGCCGCGCCGACGGAGTACGCCGAGCTGCCGATATACGCCTGCACGTTGCTCAGATATTGCTCTATCCACTCGCTGTCGGCGACGCCCGCGCGGGCAAGCGCAACTACAGCCCACTCGCCGGACATAGACCCGACTTGTGGGTCTGTGACGTCCGTCGTTATGCGCGCCAGCGCTTCCGCGAGCGCGGGAGCGTAGTCAACCGGCTCTTTAGGCGCGTTGCTTAGTTCCTTGAATGTTACGGTTATGACCGGCGCCGCGTCCGCCGTTACTGTGAAACGGTACTGCGTTTGCCGCGCCAGTCCCGACACCGCGGTGATCTCGTCGAGCTCATAGCCTTCGACCGGCGTAACACTGACGGTCAGCGTCTCGCCGCCGCGGACTATGCTCCCGCTCGGAAGCGGCTCGCCGTCGCGCTCAACGGTGAACGCGCCGTTTTCCGGAGCAGCGCCGTCATACGCCATCGCGTAGACGAACGTTGCGAATATGCTCCGCTGCGGGGGCGTCGCCGTGGTGTACTCTGGCAAGCCCTGTACGTCCGTCAAGGGCGCGCCATCGACCCATATCCCGTCGATGACGAGGCCGGCGTCCGCCGTGACGGTGTAATTGCCGTCCTGCGAGGCCGCCGGTTCGACAGCCCCGCCGTCGTCCGCCGCCGCGTGTACCGCGTCCGAACCGGCGGGTACAAGCGCCTCGAGCGCCGTCGTCACGTCCTCTGCCGTGCTCCCAAGATTTTGCAGCACGGTGAGCGCCGCGCCGTAAGAGCCGCCGTAATCCGGTTGCGTACCGGAGGCGCGTATCTGCGCGATCTTCCGCGTCAGCGCGTCCTTGTCCGCCTGATTGGCAATGGCTTCGGTTGCGTCCGCGCCTCGACTGTCCTTTGCGTACTGCCAGCGGACGACGTCGCCGTCCGCGAGCGCCACGCTACCGGCAGCCGTTTGCGAGACTGTGTTGTTCACCGTGAACAGCCAGCCGTCGCCGCCGACCTCGGGCGCGCCGCCGTCCGGATACGCCGCGTTCAGCAGCGCGTCCAGAAGCTCCGCCGCCGTGTAGTAAGAGGGTACCGACAGCAGCGCGGGCTCGGCGATGTAACCCCCGTCGGACGCGAACTTCTCCACAGCCGCCGCGACGGCGATGTACCCGCCGCCGCCCGCGTTCGCGCTGACGAGCCCGGTCATCGCGCCGATGGCGTCGAGCTTCAAGGTGTATATCGTCTCGACCGCCGTGGTGTTTTGCAACGCCGCTATCGCGTCGGCGTACAGCTCTTCCACGCGAGTCTTGACGAGCGCGTAACCCGGCGCGGCTTTGCAGTAGTCGAGGATGTAGCCGAGCGCCGCCGTCGCCGCGTCCCGCGCGGACTCGACGGCGGATGAGATGATGTAGGAGTTGCCGCTACTGTCAAGGGGCATCGAGTAGGTGCGTGTCACGGCGTCTTCGTCTCCTGGTGAAATCCAGACTTTCGCCGTGAAAGAATCCATAGTCTCTATAGAACCTATGCTCGTAGGACTGACATAGAAATACAGGCCGGTCGTGGCGGTGAAAGCCCCCCAAAACGAGCGATTGAAAAAAAGGTTTTCCTCTTCCGGTGAATCGCCCTTGTACAGGTTGATATATATGGTGGGGGACATGCCATTCGGCACGGACAGGGTGCTCGGGAGTATAAATTTGAAACCGAATACCGGCGTATCCCCGCCGCGCACATGAGCGGATGGGAGTTCACCGCCGATGCGAAGTTTGGTATCACCGACGAGGGTGAGCGCACTGTACTCCTCCGAGTCCAACGGAATAACCACGGCGGATGCGTTCGGCAGTATGTAATGCACCGGCTTGAAATGCGCCGTGAACGCGCTGTCCTCCGTGAGTGTCACATCAAGTGATGTACTGTAGTCCCCATCGTCAGCCACATCGATCTTATTGTTCGCCGTCGCGTCGAACGCCGCGCCACTTGCGCCGTACGTTCCCGAACCCGCCGTAACCTCCCAATAGTCGAGCATGTAGTTGTCCGCGGGGGTTGCGGTGAGTTGCCATATATCAGCATCAATTTTTTGCGATGCGGCAGAACCGCTACCAGGCTCGGAGCTTGTAGCAGTAACTGTTGATGATGCGGTTTCAAAAATCGGTTCAACAACTACGTCACCGGATGGCGCTTCACCGAACATAACACCTCCTAGCGACGAGGGCTGGGAAAAGATCCAATCGGCCAAAGGCGCTGGATTCCCATACCAACACGCAAACGAATAATCAACCTCAAAGATATCCCCTGAAGCGCTTTCGTATACGGTTTCCGCAGAACCAATGGTGACCTTCCAGCCGATCAGCATGTAACCTTGACTGACATCACATAAATATGCCCCAATTAAATTATTGTAACCATCGCTTAAACTCGTAAATGGACCTGAAACAACGTTCCAATCTTGATTGATCTTGCTAAACTTGACAATCGCTGATTCACTACCGCTTCCGGTGTATTGGAATGTTATCGACGGACTTGCAGCCTCCGCTGGGACAATAGGTAATAACGACAGGCAAATTGCAACAGCTAACAACATAGAAAAGAATTTCTTAATCATTCGCAAACACAAAGAATAATACACCTCCATTACGCCTTCCCCCGCTTGCGTGAGCTTCGCGGGAGGAAGGCAACTCGGGCACACATCGTGCCTTCATTTCAATTCAATTTCTTTTTGTGCTGGGTTGCAAAGCTTTATGAAATGACACGGAGAGTGTTGCTGTCGTCACCGTAGACAAGATACCCGGCATCTGACGCAAACCCTTGCAGCGCCGGACCATTTCCGGCGTCGCTCCACACCGGGGTGACGGTTCCGGAACTCGGAGCGTAGCTATAGCAATATCCTGTACCGGTTGTTGCATTAGCGGTAAAGTAAATATAGTCTCTCCTTCCTATTGCCGGTCCGGTTGAGATGCTCCACACAACCACGCTCGAATGCACTTCACCGGTATCGAACAGCGGTTCCGGATAATACTGCACTCCATTAACCGAGGTGGGGTTGGTCGTTGCGTTGCCGGGGGTGTACGCCCAAATCGCGCCGGTTCCATCACCGTTGTAACCACCGATATAGATGTATCCGTTGCTCGAGATGACGGGCGTCGAGGTCGTCGCGATCGAGTTCATCTCACCGCAGGTGATTGTGTAATTGCCGGAAGTTGGCTGTAACAAATTGTCAACGGCAATCTGCCAGAGGATACCGGTGCTTGAACCCCCGCTTGTGAAAAGAACATACTTAACTTCTACTCCGGCTTCCGTCTGTTTATAATTCACGATACTTGAGCGCACCGAGCCGGGGTTTTTTACTGGATTGACGAGAGTGACGGCGTTGCCGACCGCCGGGTTTCCAAAATCGCTCACAGGGCGCACATAGAGATAAGGATGTTCGCTGCCGAACACGACGTAATCCGTTGTGGTATTGTCGTCTTCCGGATCAGTAATCGCTACAAACGCCGCGCCCGCGAGGTAAAAGTCGTCGCCTTTAGTTCCGCTTGGCTTGAATGTAACTAATGCGCCCGTACTCACTTTGTATTGATAGTAGGCGCCTGCCCAAGTCCCTGTGAATGTTCCAAAATAGAGGTGCGCTGGATTCGTATCAGTGGCGGCAGTAATAGGTGTACCGAAACGACCGCTGCCGAACGCGCCGGGAACGCGCTCGGCTATGGGCGGATTACTACTCAGATTTGTAACAGTATAAAGCTGCCAGTAATAATCGCCATTCGAGTCTATGCCGGTCACGCCGACGTACAAAATATCGTTCGTTATATCAAGATAAGGCGTTGAAATCTGCGGTACATTGGTCGCGGTGGCATCGACTACGATATTCCAACGGGTAGACGGCGGTGTCGCCGAAAGCTTTGTCGACTGGAGTCTCGCGCCGTCTTTTCTGCCGTTGTAGAGCGTGTAGGCGTCGCCGCCGTCTATAACCGGCGAGGCGCCGACGCCTATGCCCTCGGTGTTATTGTACTCCATTTGAATCGCGGTGGTCGTCGGCGTCGTGATGGGCGGCTGTGTCGCTATTCTGCCATTGTTGTCAACGTGTCCCTGAAAGCTCGGCCAGGCGGCGAGCGCGGTGACAGTGAGCGCGAGAACGAGGGCGATTGCGAGGGATATGCTGAGGATGTTGCGTTTAGTCTTGTTCATAATAGTTGTCCTTTCGATTTGTGTTTGTGTAACGGGTGTGTGCGGGGGCGAAGTATCTTTCGGCGGGACGCATATATCGAAGCTCATACATGCGCTACACTTCCGTTCCAAACAATTCATCAAGCGGTATATGACCCTTGCCGCTCCGTGCGAATTCCGCCGTCTCTTCAAGCAGCTTTTCAACGGCGGGGCGTATTGCCTGTGAATACTCTTTGAACTTTACAAGGAACTCCTGCCCCTCATAGCCCTGTGAGATCAAGTCCGCCAATATCTGTTCGGTGAACTCCCCGCCGGCGTCGCTCCGCACGGGGCGAATAAGCAAGCCGCCGTCTTGCAGGATGCACTCGGCTTCGTTATCAAAACCCAGCGCGTCAAAGTATTCTTGCGGTATCGTGAGTTGGCGTTTTACCGAAACGCTGATGATTTTCCGTTCTATCCCCGCGTCGCTCCTGACTGTGTTCCGCCGCATGGTTTTTTCCTCCTAAAACAAATTTCTTGGTTTCCTTGTTTTTTTTATATCATGGCGGCGTATGCTGTCAAATGCGATGCGGACACGGCAAACATTTCCCGGACGCGCAATGCGCGCCCCTACGGACGGGGGCGGCGTTATCCTCCGGGGGCGTATATGAACGACGCGAATATGCTCTTCACCGGGGCGGTTTTTGTCGTGTATGTCGTCTTGCCCGAGGTGTCCGCGAGCTTTACGCCGTCAACCCATATCGCGTTTATGACATAGCCCGCCGCCGTCGCCGTGACGGTGTAGTTGCCTTTTTCGTCCGAGAGGACGACCGTCCCGCCGTAGCCGCTGTGAATGTCGCGCCCACCCATGTCGGTCGGATAGAACGCCGCGAGTGCCGCGTTCACCTCCGATTGTGAGGCGGTGTACTTTTGCAGCGCGGACATGGCGGCGGCGTACTTCGCGCCGTAGCTACCCTGTGTCCCGGCACTGTTGATTTCCGCAACCTTGCGCGTCAGCGCGTCCTTGTTCGCGGTGTCCTGGAGTCCGACGCCGTTACTGTTTTGTCCGCCCGTGTATCGCCAGCGCATGACATCGCCGTCTGCCAACACATAAGCGCCCGCGCCCACGCCGGGGAATACATTGTTTACGCTGTACATCCAGCCCGCGCCCGCGCTCTCGTCAAACTCGCTGAGGTAGCCCGGATATTTATAGGAGCCGCTCTCGTTTGTGTACGCGGGATCCCAAATACCTTCCAAGTATCCGCCCTTAAGACGGTAAGGTTCCTCCACCTCCGGATAAAAAGTTTCGAGCAGCGCAAGTAAGACATTCATTCCATTGGTTCCGGCGGGGAGTCTCATCAATGTGGGTTCTACGATGTACTCACCGCTCACCGTGAGCTTATCCACCGACACCGCGACGGTGATGATGCCCTGTTCGGACGCGCCGGAGATGAGCGCCGTCATCAGGCGGATCGCGTCGTTCACCGCGGCTGTTATCTCTTCCGCCGTCTCCGCTGTCTTGATGGTTTCGGCGGCGGAGGCGTACGTAATGCCGACAAGCCGCTTGACGGAAGCGTAATTCTGGGAGGCTTTGCAATATTCCAGGACGGCGTCAAGCCCCGTTTGCGCCCGCGCGCGTTCGGCTTCCAGCACGTCGTCAACTATCAACCCGCTTTCCAAAGGATAGTAACGCGACACCGCCTCGCCGCCGTTCAGGGTGACTACCGCGGCGAATCCGTCCATTTGTTGCATGCTCGGCACATGGACGACGAAATACAAATTACCACCGGACGAGTCCAATGACGTACTTCCAAAGCTTCCGCTGAAGAACTTATCGCCGCTCTCCGCGGAAGCTCCCTTATATAGTTCGACGCCTACATTGACCCCGTTGACCGTGTCACTTAGCCCTCCCGGCGTTTTGAACCTGAAACTCAGTTGCGCGCGGTTGCCTACTCGAACGGGAGAGTTGATTCCTACGTCGCCGGATCCGGATATACTTACGGCATCCTCCCAATCCGCTTCATATGGACATATCGCCACACCGTCAAGCAGGATTATTTTCGCCGGTTTGAAGTGTGCCTTAAATGCGCTGTTCTCTGTAAGGGTTACCGCAAGAGTATCTATATAGAGATAATCGTCCGGCGCCTCTATTTTGTTGTTAGTTGACGAGTCAAACACCGCTCCGTTACCGTATGTTCCCGAGCCCTCCGTGCACTCCCAGTAGTCGAGCATATAGTTGGCATCGGGCGCGGCTTGGAGACGATAAACCGCGGCGTCTCCCGTGTTTTCCATAAATTGTGAATTGATTGTGCCATTTGCGCTTGCGGCGGCCGTAAAGGTATGGTTTGGCTCTGTGTCGTCTTCCCACATGAATGTGACCGTCACATCATCGGAAGCCTTTACGTTTTGCATCCCAATTCCTACGCCAATACTAAGGTATCCCGCAACCACGCGGAAATTCGTACCGGTCAGACCCAAGCCGTTTTCCGTATTGGCGAGTTCAACAGAAAGAAGGTCAGCGGCGGTTAGTTCATACAGCGGGATATTTACTGTAACGATTTGACCGTTGCTTGCAATATTTATCGACTTTAGAACATGTCCCGCGTTTGAAAAATTTCTCCAGTAGTCGCGAATTCGATAATTGCTTGTTTGAGCATCGTCTATGTCAAACGTGCCGATACCGGGCGTGAATCCGCTTGTTATTAAGTGTTCCGTCTGTAAAAAACCGCTGACGTCAATATTATGCCTGATTGTGACCGTCTTACCCGTGAGCGCGGCATCCGACGAAATCGTGAACAGAGATAAACACAGGACGACAGCCAGCACAAGCGCAAGAGGTCTATTCATTGTTTTCATCATAATTAGTAAAAGCGGGCAGGAGCGACCGAGGGCGCCCCTGCCCTATTCTCCCTTTTAGAATATATACAGCGTGTCGCTGTCGTCTCCGTATATCACGTGCCCCGTGGTGCTGTCATACGCGAAGCCCTGCAGCGCGTACGACCCCGCCGGGGTGGCGACAGTGGGATTCCACACCTGACTGGCGCTGTGCGCAGCAATGTCAAATGCATAGCAGTACCCGTTGTGGTTTGCCGAAGGCGTCGGGTCCTGTGTATGATCCACATTCGTCGTGAAGTAGATGTAATCCTTGAGGGTTGACCAATCCGACCACACGATCATTGAGGACTGTACGCCATCGTCGCCGCTGTATACCGTCGTGAGATACTTCGGCAGAATGGCAGGAGAGGCACTGGCGCTGTAAACCTCCACCGTGCCGCTCACTGAGATAAAGGTCGTAGGATCAACGTAATATGTCCCCACATAAACAACGCCGAAGTCGGAAATCACAGGCGTGGATGTAGTCGATCCTTTTCCTTGCAAAAGGACGCCATTGGAAGTGGAAGACCCTAAGAGGTCGGAAAACGCCACTTGCCACAGGATGCCGGCTGTCTGTGGAGTACCCTGACTTGTGAAAAAGACGTAATCAAGATAATCAACACTCCACATTATGCTTGAGCGCACGGCTCCCGGGGCAGTTCCCTGAATGTAGTTAAGCACGAGGGTATTAGCCGGCGTCGCGAACGACGCTCCAACGGGGTTTACATAGATAAGTCCGTTGTCGCCGCCGAATACGACATAATCAGCTTCCTCTATTGTTACAACCGTCGCGCCCGCGTAGTAGAAGTCGTCTTTGGGCGCAAACACAGTCGCCGCACCCGAAGCGGGGGGATACTGGCGGTATGTGCCCGTTTTTGCACCGGTGTAAGTGCCGAAGTAAATGTACTGCAGCTCGTCGTCTGCGTCAAGGTATCCGGAAATAGGCGTGTTAGCCTGTCCGGAACCGCTGTCAAGGAGTTGGGGCGTCGGCGCGCTAGAACCGGAGACACCGGGTACCATCCAATACTCCCAACCATAAGTTGAATAGTCGGGCAAGTGCCACGTCGTCGCGAGATAGAGTGTATCGCTCGGTTCGTCAAGATAAGGCGTTGAGAGAATGAACGCGTCACTTACAGTGGGTTGAGTTGTGCTAATCTGGATATTCCACACAGTACTGGAGCTAGCCACATTTGTGGCTTGCAGTCTCGCGCCTCCTAGCGAACCGCTGACAGGTCCGCCGTTGTACAGCGTGTAGGCGATTCCTCCGGAACTGATAACCGTCGCCGTATCCACGCCGGAATATTGCGCGCCGTTATTCGACAGTGAAATTGTCGTCGGCGTCGTCGTCGAGGCTATCGGCGGCGGCAGCGCCGTGTTTTCCGGAATCACGCCATTGTTCGTGTTGTCGTTCTGGAAGCTCGGCCACGCGGCGAGTGCCGCGACGGAGAGCGCGAGAACGAGGGCGATTGCAATCGCCACGCTGAGAAGTTTGCGTTTTGTCTTGATCATTATGTACCTACCTTTCTTATATTGGGGCTTTGCGCCCCGGCTGTTTGCCGTTCGCACATCCAACTCTCGCAGGGCTCGCGGGGGAACGGCCTCCCCGCGCGACGGGCTAACGCTCCATGCTCTTGCTTTCGGCGGCCGCGGGCGGAGCGTTCTGCTCCCGCGACCGCCGGGCGGCTGCCCGAACGCGCCATATTCATACGAATACCCTCCTTTTCTTGGGCGGTAAGGTCGGCCGCCCCTGCGTCGTCTCTACCGTCCTTTTCGCCTCCGGCGAAAAGAATTTTTACGACGGAGTGCGTCCCGTGCGACGGAGTGAAAATTATTAAGTCCCGCGTTTTCGGAAATTCATTTTCCGAAAACGCTCTCCGCGAACGCCGCAGCGCGAGAACCGACCTTCGTGACTCGTTTACAATGGCGGAGCCATTGCAAACGAACACAAAAAACGGCTGTGACAATCAGACATATAATAATGTCCGGTTGTCACAGCCGTGTTCCTGTAACGTACGCCGCCCGTTTGCTTTACGCGCCCGGGCGGGCGGTTTAACCAAATACGCCCAAAGTCAGTCTTCCGGCTCACGCGTTCAGGGGTTTTGTTCTCCCCAACACCTCAGCTTTACCTTCCTCTTTCAAGTGGCAGACTTTCGTCAACGCTTTCGCGTCAAGCTAAGGCTTCGCGCATACGGCAGCGGTTGTATCCGACACAGCTCCGCCTTTCGGCGGGTCGCCACATCAAGATCTGCCCGGGATTCTCACCCGGTTCCTTTTTTAATCCTCCCGGCATGACCTGTGCGATAGCATGTAAACGCGTCCGCGAACAAGTCGCGGGAAGCGCTGCAAGGTCATCAGCCGCTCGGAACAATGGGTCTTATTCGGTTTACAAGGTGCCGCCAGCAAGCGTTTTTGCGGTTTTTCAATCCTCGCGGGATTGAAAAACCGGCGCGCTTTTCGCATTGGGCTCCCAATGCGGTTGGCACATGGGCTTTAGCTAAAACACATAATATCACCGCCGAAAGCATTTGTCAAGAATTATTTTTGGTGATATCGAAACAACTTTTTGTAGAATTTTGCACTGACTTGCCTCAATAATATCCTGCGCTTTAGCCTGAGCGCAGTCCATCAGTTCCTCCGATTGGTATTGGTTAGACAAACCATACCACAGCCCACTCGGGAACTGTCTTCCTAAAGTCTCCGCGCCCGCGAAGCCGCTATCAGCGTGCCTTCGCGGGCGATATATCCAAATTGGACTACATAGTTGGAGCAGGTGAAGGGAATCGAACCCTCGTGTTCAGCTTGGGAAGCTGACATTCTGCCATTGAACTACACCTGCATCGTGTTTCCTCATACATTTTCCTTAGAACGCTTTAATTCTAGCAAAATAGCGCTTCGTTGTCAAGCGCTTTTTTGCTTTCATATTGGACGAGCTAATTTGAACTAACAGACACCTCCGAGACGGCGGCGCGGCCGAGACTCACGTCCGGCCCCAGCTTGCTCGCGGCGCTGCGGCTTTTAATATACGTGTTCGCTTCGAGCCGGCTCGTGGCGCCGCGCGGAATCGGCGCCTATTTCGCGAGCTGCCGCTCTATAAACTCAATCGACAGGTCAATCGCGCCGTCGCCGGCAAATCCGCCCGACCCGTGCGAACCGTCCTCGACCTTGTACATCTCGACTGTCTTGCCCTCGGCAATCAGCTTTTCATACAGGCGCACCGACTGGTTGAACGGGACAAGGAAATCCCGCGAGCCGTGCATTATCAAAATCGGCGGAATGTCCTTGTCCGCGCTGATGTAGCTCATCGGATTCGCCTTTTGAGCCAGCTCGACGTTTTCCAAAACGTTGACGCCGTCCGCGCCGCCGAGGAACATTCCCTCGAAGCTGTTCGGCAGAGTGTGATCGACCATGCTGTCATAATACGCCATCAGCGATACGTCCGTAGGTCCATACCAATCCACAACAGCGCCGACCTCGCAGGAGTAATCGCCGTATGTACCGTTATCGAATGTTCCGGCACCTGTGAACGCCGCCATAACCGACGTATGCGCTCCGCTGGAGTCGCCCCACAGCGCCACTTTTTCGCTGTTCACCGAATATGCCTCCGCGTTCTTGCGCATAAAGCGCACGGCGGTTTTGGCGTCTTCAATCATCGCGGGGAACTTCGCGACATCGGATCCGCGATACTCAACAACCGCCACAACATATCCATGCTCGGCAATGCGAATTGTCTGCGCCATCGACGCGTACACGTCCTGCCGCATCCACGCCGAGCCGGGCACATACACACTCAGCGGGAATTGGGGTACATTACCGGTAAAGGCAGCCATCGAGTCAACGGGCGTGATGATTTGCAGAACAAGCTCCTCGCCATCCTTGTTGTCGTAGACGACATCCGGATACACCTTTACCGGCATCGCGCCGCGGTCGTTCAGGTGGACTGACTTCACGCCGTCCGGCATCTCCGCGCTGTGGGGGAAATCAGCCGGCATCGCAAGCAGCGGAGCTTTTGGCGCGAGTTCGGACGCCGGGCGCAAGTCGGACGGTTCCGCCGTGTAGTCCAACTCCTCTCCGTTAGGATTAGCTCCTATGTACACGGTCTTGGCTCCGCTATCCCAACTGACGGGCTCCCCTAACGCCTCGGAAATCGCCCTCACCGGCAGATACGTCGTTCCGTCGCTGATGAACGGATCCACGGCTTTGCCGTTTGCGTCTTTCGGAGTAACTTCCCCGCCGTTTACGACGAGCTTGATGTTATCGAAGACGACGTTGAGCGTCTGGGAGTCTGCCGCTACCGCGACCGCGCCGCCTACGAGCGCCGCGCCGATAAGGACACCGGCGACCATCCTCTGGATTCTCTTGAACATTTCAATTCCCTCCTATAATTTTGTTTGGTATTACAGCTTTTCCGCCAAAAAATCGAGCACGAGCCGCAGCGCTTCCGGGGAGTTGAACCCGCCGTAGCCGTGACCTCCGCCCTCCAGCTTATAGAAGCGGACGTCCTTGCCGCACTCCTTAAGCTTCTCATACAGGCGCACGGACTGGTTGAACGGCACAAACATATCCCTGCTGCCGTGCATTATGAGGATTGGCGGCACGGGTTTTTCCGCCGCGATGCGCGTAATCGGGTTGAGCTCCCGCGCAAGCTCCGGATTATCCAACACATCCTTGCCGCCGATGAGCAGCCCCTCCGGGCTGTCCGCCCCGTGGTGGTCCATTCCGCTCGGGTAATAGCTCATCGCGCCGATATCGGTGGGTCCAAACCAGTCAACCACACACCTGACAAGCTCCGGCGAATCGACCGCGACGCAGACGCCCGTGTGACCGCCGCTGCTGTCGCCCCAGATCGCGACTCGCTCCGTGTCGATTTTGTATGTCTCCGCGTTCGCTTGCATGAAACGGATTGCGGCCTTCACGTCCTCGCACTGCGCGGGAAACGTCGCGCCGATGTCGGTCGGACGGTACTCAACCAGCGCGACGACGTACCCCTTCCCGGCGATCTCTATCGCCCGCGGCAGCACCATCCAGACGTTCTGCCGGTGCCACGCGGAGCCGGGCACATACATGACCAGCGGATATTTCTTCCCGTTCGCGGGCGCGTCCGGAAACGCAAACATGTCCATCGGCGATATGATTTGCAAATGCTGGTCCTCGCCGCCAAGCGACTGGTATACGACATTCGCGGCGACATCCACCATCGGAATCAAGCGATCCGTCCATGTGACGGATACACAGCCGTCGGGCTTCTCCGGGGATTCCGGGAACTCGTCCGGCGGCCTCGGCCAGGACATCAGGTATGGCGGAATCAATTCGTGCATGTTGCACCTCCATAATTTAATAGCATGCTGTTGATATAAGCAAAAAATAAACTCACCTGAAATTATCGCCGGCCTTGCGGAGCAGGTCGAACAGTATTCGCGTCTCAATCTCGGTGAATCCGCCGTTCAGCTTGCGCTCAATGGCGTCCATATGCGCGTGAGCCTCCTCACATTTCACCGCTCCGAGCGGAGTCAGCCGCACGCGCTTCGCGCGCTTGTCCCGCGGGTCGCCCGCGAGCTCGGCAAAACCCTTTCTCGTCAAGCGCTTGGCGAGACCCACCACCGTGGCTTGCGAGACATTCAGCATTTCTTCAAGCGCTTTCAGCGGCAGCCCGCCGTCCTCCGCTCCCTCCAAGCGCAGCAAAAGCTGAATCTGCGAGTACGTCAGCCCCTGCGAACGCACAGCGTTATTGACTTCGCGTTCCAATGCCTCACAAACCTGTTTGACAAGCGGGACGCTGCGATATTCAGTCATCCGGCGCCCTCCCCAACAGCTTACACGGCGCAGTATATCGCAGTCGTCCGACAATGTCAATAGCTAGTTATTGAAAATATTTTCGTTTGTCTGTTTAGGCTCATGTATTTCACTCTCCAATTGATATTTAATACTGAATATGGTATCATCGTTGCAGATGGAGGCGATACTGTGCCAAGCGTTGAAAAAATCATCGAGAAAATGAAACGCCAGCCTCACAGTGTGCAATTTTCGGACGTCGAGCGTGTGCTCGCGGCTTACGGTTACGCCTTTGAGCGGCTAAAAGGTTCGCACAGGCGGTACGGCAACGGAAAAACACATATCACACTCCCCAAGCAGAATCCGCTGAAAGCGGCGTGTATATCTGCAATTTTAGACATTATCGAGGAGGCTGAAGCATGAACACGGAGGAATATCTCAAGCTGCCTTACGGCGTCACGCTCCGTCATATGAACGACGAGAGCGGCGAATATTTCTTTGCCACGGTCGAGGAAATGCCGGGTTGCATGAGCGACGGGAAAACGCAAGCGGAGGCGCTGGCAAACATCCGCGAAGCTATGGAGCTCTGGATCGAGGGCAGACTTGAAGCCGGATTGGAGATTCCCGCGCCGTCCGCTTCCGGCGTCGGCAGGGAGTACAGCGGAAAATATGTCGTCCGGCTCCCCAAGTCCCTCCACACTCGTCCGCACGGACTGCGCTAAGCTCGGAGCGTCGTAAACGCCGCTCCTCGCCCGCTCCGTCGTGCGTCCTCTCCGAAACGAACCCACTCCGCCCCGGCTTCGTTTCGGATTTGGACGCGGGTTGGGAACGCCTCCTCTCCCAGGCGCAACCGCTTGCGCCCTAGTTGCGCTTGGGTACCCCTATTCGTTTACGGATATGTATTCCATCTACTGTCTTTGTATAACAATTTATAATTCTAGTCTCGATAGTGAGTCTGGCGACGTCCGTGTCGATTTTTTATTCATTATTCATTATTAGTTATTAATTATTAATTATTAATTATTAGTTATTAATTATTAATTCGCCGTGTGCTGGAATAAATAAATTTGTTTAAGTACGGCGGCGCGTCACACCCCGGCGTTCAGCCCTTTGCCTGTGCGACTACCCAGTCGTATATCGTGATTTCATGCGCCGGATGGAGCAGCTCGTGACCGGTGTACGCAGCTATCAGCACCTTCGCCGGTACTCCGGCGTTCGTCAGCGCGGCGTAAAGCTCAATGTCTTGATATATCGGGACAAGGAAGTCCTGTGTACCGTGGTAGATCATAAAGGACGGGTCGCCGGAGTCCACATTATTGATCGGCGAGGCCGACACTACCGTCTGCGCAAGGCCCCACAGCTCATGCCCGGTGTCGCCGGACGCGAGCGCGGCGCGGATATCCGCCATTGACACGCCGGCGGGATAGGCGGCGGATTTGTACCGATTCATCCCGAAGAACATCGCCTCGGCGGAAAAGGGCGTGTCGTGCATAAACTGCGCCACGCCGACGTCCTGAATGTACGGATCCACCTGCCCGAACATATTAGTCATATCGGAGATGCCGAACATGTCGAGCGCGTAATTCACCTCACTCGACGTCCCGGCGTTGCCGAACAGCTCCCCCTCGTGCTCTGGACTGTCACCCGTGAGCGCGAGCAACTGCGCCCAGTAACCGCCCGCCGAGGCTCCGGCGATTCCAAAGTTATCCGGGTCGATCCCCAGTTCCTCCGCGTTGGCGCGCAGATAGCGTATCTGCGACTTCAACTCATGCAGCGGCTACGGGTAGACCGCCTCCTGTGACAGGCTGTAGCTGAGACTCGCCACCGCGATCCCGTTGCGCAGGCACGTCTCAAGCAACGCGAAATTCTGCGCCTCGAGCTGCGAGTTATCCCCCAGTACCCACGCGCCGCCGAAGACATATATCAGCAGCGGGTCGCTGCCGGTCGGGTTTTGCGGCTTATAAAAACGGATGCTTATGTCCTTTGTGCGGTTCTCGTCATAAGTGAACGCCTCCAGCGCGTGCGCGGGGGTGAACGTCGCAATATTCTCCCACTCGCTGAATTTTGCGTCCGCGATCTGCGAGCTGCCCACAAGTATATCGGTGTACTCATATGAGCCCCGCTCCGCCTTCCTCTCGGCGAGCGCGGGGTAGTCCTCCGTCATCCTCTCATACACCGCGAGCAGCTCGGCGCGGGAGATCGTCCCCCTCGGATCGAAATTCCCGTCCGCACCGACCGGGAGATAGCCCCTCGACGCGAGCGCGGAAACCGCGTCCGCCGCATAGCCGGAAACGGCGTTCTTGTCCTTGATATCGACAGCCTCGGCGGGCGCGCCGATGTCAAAGGCGCGACGCTCGCGTGGAGGCTCGGCGCGGAGGGCGTTTGGGCGGAGGACGATGACGCGGTCGGCGCGGGCGGCGATGCGTCGCATATATTCGAGGGGCTCGCGCCCGAAACAAAATGTCAAGTATTTTTTAATCGCTGAGAAAATGGGTGTACAAAAATTTTTCTTGACAAAAATCTATATTCGAGTATATACTAATAGCGAGGTGATTTTATATGCTGACCGCGAAACTTTTTATAAACGGCAAAAGCCAGGCAGTGCGACTGCCAAAAGAATATCGTTTTACGGGAGATGAAGTCGGGGTTGTCCG
>JAISXU010000095.1 GCA_031270395.1 Oscillospiraceae bacterium | reverse complement strand
TCGGCGACAAGCTCCCCGTTCTTGTAAATATTCGCGCGCATTTTTTTGAGAGAAGCCAGATAATTTTTCCGAGTCCTGATCATAAACTTTTCCCCCCTGAGTTGTCGGCTAAATAACTTAGTTCTCATATATATTAACATTATTATGAAATAATCGCGCGTCGCGGGGTATTCGGTCAATCTTGAATACAGGATAGGGCAAATAAAATACTTGACAGGTATGATTTCTATACTTACAATTTCATACTAAACATATATGAAATTAAAATACATTTGGGCGCTTCCAGATAACGCCCCGGCCCGGGTGAAGGGAAAAGAGGCTGTATGCGTATGAGCGCGGGGCTTGAATTGAAAAATCTGACCAAATCCTTCTTCGGAGCAAGCAAAGGCGAGACAGTGACCGCGTTTGAAAACGTGAGCTTCGGCGTGGCCCCGGGAGAGTTTATTTCGCTGCTGGGAACGAGCGGCTGTGGCAAGAGTACGCTGCTGCGCGTCATAGCCGGACTCGAAACGGCGACACATGGCGAAGCCTTGTGCGACGGTGTGCCAATAACGGGAACCGACCCGAAACGAAACCTTATGTTCCAAGAACATACCTTGTTCCCGTGGATGACGGTGAGAGGCAACATCGCGTTCGCGCTGAAAGGGGCAAGGCTGTACGAGCGAGAACGCAGCGGCATATATGCGTGGCTTGAAATGGCGGGGCTCACCGAGTTCGCCAAGAGCTACCCGCATCAGTTATCCGGCGGGATGCGTCAGCGGGCCGCGCTTGTGTGCGCCCTCGCCTCGTCGCCGGACGCGCTGATGCTCGACGAACCGCTCGGGGCGCTCGACAGCTTCACGCGGATGACGCTTCAGGACGAGCTGATACGGCTTTGGAGAGAAAAAGGCAATACGATGCTTCTTGTCACGCACGATGTCGACGAGGCGATTTATCTGAGCCAACGGGTAATAGTGATGTCCCCCCGCCCGGGGCGCGTCAGCGAGATCGTGGGTATCCCGCTGAGTTACCCCCGCAACCGCGCGGACAGAGATTTCGCGGGGTTGCGGGCGAGGATTTTGAAACGTCTCGATTACGCCCGCGACACTCAGGAGGACTACGCGATATGACATTTATCCGATGTATGGCAATAATACAACGCGCACGCGATCGGTGTACATGGAGTTTTTCGGAGTCCAGCGCGGCATTTTTCAAATCGATATTTTTCAAGTCGATTGACTGTATCAAAATTATCGCTGACTGAAAGGAAGCTGTTCTATGAAAAAAACAATTCTCGCAATCCTGCTCGTTGCCGCAATAATTCTCTCTCCCGCCGGCCGCGGCGCTGACGCCGGCACGCCGGCAGGCGGCAAGCCCAAATCCAAGCCTGCGTTGGAGCAGGCCACGTTCCAGCTCGGACACCTCAACTCCACCGCGCACCTTCTCGCCTTCGTCGCGGCGGAGGAAGGGTTCTTCAAAGAAGAAGGACTTGACGCGACTCTCACGCTGTTCGCCAGCGCGGGCGAACTCGCCGCGGGTTTGACGAGCGGCAAGCTCGACGCGGCATTCATCGGCAGCGTCCCCATCATTGCGTTCCAATCGCAGGGTCAGCCTCTGAGCATATTTGGCGGCGCGATGACAAACGGGCACGGCTACGTTGTAAAGCCCAAATTTGTCGAAGGGCTGACCAAAGACCGAATTGACATCACCGTGCTTAAAGGCTTGCGCGTCGCCACAACGAAGCCCAGCGTTCAGGACTTGGAGCTGCAAATCCTGCTGACGAAGGCCGGTCTCACCTACGGCGGCCTCGGCGAGGGCAAGGACGTGACGGTCGTCTATTTCGACAGCCAGAAAGATGCGTACAACGCTATGGCGGGCGCGGAGATCGACGCCGTCAGCGTGTACAGCCCCTATGCCTCGCGTGCCGTCAAGGAGGGCTACAAGGTTATCTACTACTGCTCCGAGGTACACGAATTCGAGAATCAACCATGCTGCCGCCAGGTCGCGGCGACAAAGGCCCTGACCGCGAAGCCGAACACATACGTCGCGTTCGAGCGCGCCTTGATCAAGGCGTACAAATTCTCGCAGGAGAATCGCGAAAAAACGATCAGCGACGTGGCGGAGTACATTCAGATCGACCGTAACTTAATCGAGACGGAAGTCTACGGCGGATACGCGAAAAGCGTCCCGGACCCGGACAGACGAGCCACGCGCGCGCTGAAACACAGCGTCGTCGAATTCGGCTACACCGCCGATTACAACATCGAACCGCTGTATGAGACGGCCATATATAAAACCGCTCTGGACAGCCTGCTTGCCGAATTCCCCGGAGACCCGGTCTATACCGCGCTGAGGACGCGCTTCGAAGCCGCGAATTGATGCAAAAGTATCGTAAAATAGCCGACTTGCTGGTGGTAATCGCCGCGTTTCTCATTCTTTGGGAGGTTGCGGTGAGGGCCGGTTGGTTGAAGGAATTTCTGTTCCCGCCGCCGGAGAAGGTCTTCGCCCAGTTTTTTGCGGACGCGCCGAAACTTTTGGGGCACATCAAAGCGTCGCTGGGCCTGATACTGCACGGTTACGCTCTGGGAATCGCGGCGGCAATCCCGCTCGGGCTGCTGATCGGCGGCAGCGCCCGAGCGGGAACCACCGCGACGCTGATCGGCAAGTTTCTCGCGTCAATTCCCCCGATTGTGTATATTCCCTACGGCGTGGCTCTCTTGCCGACATTTCGCAGCGTCAGCGTGATGGTCATATTTCTTGCCACGTTCTGGCCGGTGCTGTCCGCTACGGTGGCGGGCGTGCTTTACACGGAGCGCAAATACATAGACGCCGCGAAAGTGCAAGGTCACGGCAAATTGACGGTATTGTTCCGCGTGATTCTGCCGGGCGCGCTTCCGCAGATATTCACCGGGTGCAATCAAGGGCTCTCCGTATCGTTCATTCTGCTGACCTCGGCGGAGATGATAGGGGCGCGAAACGGCATGGGTTATTACGTCAACTATTTTTCAGACCTCGGCGACTACAAACGGACCATTGTCGGCGTAATAATCATCGGAACCGTTATCAGCTTCGTATTCTTCGCTTTCGGAAAGCTGCAAAAGTATATGTTGAGGTGGCGCGTGTGATACAGCCGATTACAGGGGGTCTCGGGGGGGGGGGGGCCACAGTGAGTCCACCTTTGGGTGAATGTGCTCCGCTCCCTGAGTTTGAACGTTTACATTATATGCGGACAACACCTGCGGGAGGTTCGCTTCTCGACATAAAGTATGGAGGATGTTGAAAAATGCCGAAGGGTAAGTATTGGAACGAGGAGCTTGAAACTCTTCCGCGCGAGGGGCTGACGGTTCTGCAATTGGAAAGTTTGAAGAAAGAACTCGCCTACGCCTACGCGAACAGTCCATACTATAAACGCGCGTGGGACGCGGCGGGCGTTCGTCCCGACGATGTGAAGACGCTCGCGGACATAACAAAGTTTCCATTCATCGACAAAAAGACGCAGCGCGACGCGCAGGGCGTGGGAAGTTTTCTGGGAGAACTTGCCGCCGTGCCGGAGGAACAGGTGGTGTTCGTCAGTACCTCCAGCGGATCGACGGGCGTACCTACGATGTCGCCGTTCACAAAACAGGACTTCGACGAATTTCAGGACGTGGAGAGCCGCATATTCTGGCAGGCGGGAATGCGCCCGGCCGACCGTTATGTCCACGCGCTGAATTTCTCGCTGTATGTCGGCGGGCCGGACGTTATAGGTGCGCAAAACCTCGGCGCGTTGTGCATTTGGGGCGGGACGCTACCCAGCGAGAGGCTGATTTTCATTCTCAAGACATACCAGCCGACCTGTATATGGACTTCCCCGAGCTATGCCTGGTACTTGGGCGAAACTTGTGTCAAAAGCGGCGTCGATCCGAAGAAGGACTTGTCCATCCGCAAAATTTTCGTAGCCGGCGAGATGGGAGGCAGTATCGGCGCGACACGCAAGGCCATCGAAGATTTATGGCGTGCGGAGCTTTACGACTTCTACGGGCTGTCGGACATCTTCGGGGCGTGCGCCGCGCAATGCGAGTTCCACGACGGATTGCATATCGCGGAGGATCATATTCTCGTGGAGACCGTGGACCTGCAAACGGGAGCGGTTATTCCGAACGGCGAACGCGGCGAACTCGTATATACGACTTTGCGCAAAAAAGCGCGGCCTATGATACGTTTCCGCACGGGCGACATCGGGCGGTTCGTGCCCGAACCCTGCCCCTGCGGGCGCACGCACGGACGTATCTATGTCGACGGGCGCAAGGACGATATGTTCATCGTCAGCGGGGTGAACGTCTACCCCAGCGACATCGAGTACGTCATCCGCGAATTGGCGGAAGTGACGGGAGAGTATACGGTGCGCATATACGAGCAGGATTTCACCTGCAAGTACGATGTCACGGCAGAGAACGCCGCAAACAGCGGCAAGCCGGACGCCGAGGTCGCCGCGAGAGTTTCCGACGCGCTGAAAGCGCGGACGGGTGTCAAACCCGCAAAGGTAAACATTTTGCCGGACGGCACGATAGAGCGCAGCACACACAAGGCGAAGCGCATCACAGACGAGCGAAAGCTGGATTTTTCGATATAGAGCCGCTGGCTCTTTGAGGGAAAAAATCTCGCTGCCCGCCCACCGGCCCCTTGCACCCGGTTTGAACCACCCGGCGGCATTTTGCCTTTTGAAAACCGAATCGGCCCAAGCCCGAACGACTCCGGCCCGTCCCCGCGCTTTTTACGAAAAGCGCGGCCCGGGCCGGAGATTTTTTCATCGGCGGCGGGCGTCAATTGCCGTTATAAGCGTGACCAATAGAGTTATTTATCGCCGTAATGTGTTCGGCAGTGAGCGATGATAAGTTTGTCGTTCTCGTCGATTCTATATATAAGCCGATGCTCGTCATCAATATGCCGTGACCACCAACCGGACATGTCACCACGAAGTCGTTCAGGATGAGCAATCCCGTCGTATGGATTGCGGTCGATGTCTCTGATGAGCTGATTGAGCCGTTTTAGAATCTTCTTATCCTGAAGCTGCCAGTAGAGATAATCTTCCCACGCTCTGTCAGTCCACGTTTTGTCCATACCTCAATCCTCTATGAGTTCGTGGACGGTAAGTTTTCCTTCATTGGCCTCGTTGATCGACTGTCTCAGGATTTTCATGTTGGCGGCGTTGTAAAAAGGGTCCGGTTTCGTCGTGATTGCAAAAGGGATTCCACCTTCACGAACGGTTTGACGGACAAATATATTGAACGCCATCGTCATGCTCATCCCAAGTTCGCTGAAAATCGTCTCGGCTTGTTTTTTCAGATCGTCTTCAATCCTGATGTTCACCTGTGCCATTTCGCGCCCTCCTC
>JAISXU010000075.1 GCA_031270395.1 Oscillospiraceae bacterium | reverse complement strand
GTCAAAAGTCCGTCTGGCGATAAGCGCGCCGATTTTTTCGTCAGACTATACAAAAAACGCAGCGAATACTTTGTGTATTCGCGAGGCTTTTTGTGACGTATGACGGAATAAATCGCCGCTTATCGGTGGGCGTGACTTTTGACGCCCGAACCATCAATAAGGAGAATGTCAAATGGAACTGAAAAGGACAAACTATTCCTCGGGGGCGCCGCTTGAGGAGCGCGTCGGCTATTCGCGCATGGTGAAAATAGGGTCGTACGTGAAAATCGGAGGCACGACGTCCGTACAGCCGGACGGCACGGTTTACGGCGAGGGAAGCGCCTACGAACAGACGCGATATGTGCTTGAAAAGCAGATCGCCCTGCTCGCTCAGGCGGGCGCGAAGCCCGAGGAGGTCTTTTCCGTCAAGGTCTACACGACGGATATGGCGTACGGGGCGGAAATAAGCCGCGCGTACTCCGAGATATTCGGTAAAATACGCCCGCTGTTCACCGCCGTGGGCACGCCCACGCTCAACCGCCCGACTCAACTCGTGGAGATCGAGCTGGAGGCGCTGATAGGGGCGGGTATATAGCCGCTGCGCGGCAACCGCCGAGGGCTGACACATAGTACCATAGACGCGCATGCGCCCGCTGTGCGGGCGCGCGCTTAAACTTTGAGCCGCGGCGCGGGACGCGCCGCATGGCGATAGTATCATAAATTGCAAAGCAATTTATGATACTATGACGCCCGGCGTTACATCTCGCAGAACGCCCGCAGAATATTAAGACCCACAGGCCCGCTTTTCTCGGGGTGGAACTGCGTCCCGCACACGTTTCCGTGCGCCGCGGCGGCCGTCAGGGGCGCGCCGTACTCCGCAGAGGCGATTATCGACTCCTCGCACCGGGACGCGTGATACGAGTGGACAAAGTAGACGCTGTCGCCCTCTTTTACGTATTTGAACAGCGGATGCCTCGGTCTGCCGAGCGGGAAATCGAGTCCGTTCCAGCCGATGTGCGGCGTCTTGTACCCCTTCGGAATGACGGGCTCGATAGGCGTCACCTCGCCCGGTATCAGCCCCAGTCCGGGATGCTCGCCGTACTCAAAGCCGCGTTCAAACAAGAGCTGCATTCCCAGACATATCCCCAGCAGCGGCTTCCCCGCGCGCGCCTGCGCTTTGATCGTCCCGTCCAGACCGCCCGCGCGCAGTTTCGCGGCCGCGTCGCCGAACGCCCCGACGCCCGGCAGAATCACGCCGTCGCACGACGCTATCTCGTCGGGATCGCCGGTCACTACGGCGTCCCGCCCGATATAGCTCAGCGACGATTTGAGAGAAAACAGATTTCCGACGCCATAGTCTATGATGGCTATCATAGCAGCGTCCCCTTTGACGACGGGATTTCCCCGGCGCGCGCCGCGTCAACCGCCGCGGCCTTTGCCAGCGCGCGGCCAAACGCCTTGAAGCAGCCCTCCGCGATGTGGTGCGAGTTCATGCCGGCGAGCTTTTTGATATGCACGGCGGCGCGGCACTCACGGACGAAAGCGCTGAAGAACTCCTCGACCAGCTCCGAGTCGAACGACCCGATCTTAGGGGACGGTATGGGCAGATCAAACACGAGACAGCTTCTGCCGGAGAGATCCAGCGCGCACAGTATGAGGGCCTCGTCCATCGGCAGCGTTATATCGCCGTATCGCGCGATGCCGCGCTTGTCGCCCAGCGCCTCGGCGAAGGCCGCGCCGAGACATATGCCCACGTCCTCAACCGTGTGGTGCGCGTCCACCGCGACGTCGCCCTTGCACGTCACGCGGAGGTCGAATCGCCCGTGGACGGCAAACAGCGTGAGCATGTGGTCGAGGAAGCCGACGCCGGTATCAACCGAGTGCTCCCCGCGCCCGTCGAGCTCGAGCGTCAGCCTTATATCCGTCTCCGCCGTTGCGCGGACTATTTCACTTTTTCGCATTTTTGACCTCCGTATCGATAATCGCCGCCAACGCGCGGACAAGCGCGTCCATCTGCGCGTCCGTGCCGACGGTTATGCGCAGCCAGCCGGCAATGCGCTCCGGACTGTCGAACCGCCGCACAAGGATGCCCGCCTCGCGCAGGCCGTCAAACAGCGCCTTGCCGGGAACCTCCGGATGGCGCGCGAACAGGAAGTTTGCCTCCGAGTCCGTAAGCTCAAAACCGAGCCCGCGCAGCGCGCGCGCGGAGGCGTCGCGAACGCTGATTATCCGCTCCCAACGCTCCCCGTAGTATTCGCCGCTTTCGAGCGCCGCCGCGCCGGCCTCGAGAGTCGCGGAGTTGACATTATACGGGTTATACGAGCAGCGGATCGTCTCAATATCCCCGATCAGAGCCTCGTGTCCCACGGCGTAGCCCAGCCTCGCGCCCGCCAAAAAGCGCGACTTGGAGTACGTGCGCACGACGAGCAGGTTATCGTGCTTCCGCGTGAGCGGCACGGCGGAGCGCCTCGCAAAATCCGCGTATGCCTCGTCGATCACCACTATATATTCGGGATTTGAGTCCGCTATCCGCTCAATATCGTCCATTGAGAGCGCTATCCCTGTCGGCGCGTTTGGGTTTGCCAGCACTATATTCTTGCGGACGCCGACGTAGTCCTCCGGGCGGACCGCCAGAGACTCGCCCACGGGTATTTCCGAGTACGGGATATTGTACAGCGCCGCCAGCACGCGGTACAGCCCGTACGTGACGTCGGGGAACATGACTCCGCGTTCACCGTCAAAAAACGCCAGAAATATAAACGCCAGCGTCTCGTCGGAGCCGTTGCCGAGCGCGATGTTTTGAACGCCTGCGCCGTGGTATTCCGCCAGCTTCGAGCGCAGCGCCGTTCCGGAGGGGTCGGGATACAGGTTCAGACGCGACGCGGCGCCGGAGGTGAGCGCACTCAGCACGGCGGGCGCCGGCGGATACGGCGCCTCGTTCGTGTTGAGCTTGATGAAGTCGCCGCCGCGCGGCTGTTCGCCCGGCACATACGGGGACAGGCGCGAGTGTCTGCGGCTTAAAAATCCGCTCACGGCAAATCGCCTCCGCCCTCAAAGCGCGCCCTCACCGAGCGCGCGTGCGCCGTCAGTCCCTCTTTTTCGGCGAAGAGCGCGACGTCGTCCGCCTCCCTGCCCAGCGCCTCGCGCGAGTAGTACGTAAAAGAGGACTTCTTTATGAAGTCGTCCACGGACAGCGGACTGTAAAAGCGTGCCGTGCCGGACGTGGGCAACGTGTGGTTCGGCCCGGCGCAGTAGTCGCCCACCGCCTCCGGGCAGTGCTTCCCGAGAAATACCGAGCCCGCGTTCTCTACAAGACTCAAAAAATCAAACGGGTTATCTAAACATAACTCCAAGTGCTCCGGCGCGAGTCGGTTGGATATGGCGATCGCCTGCTCAATCGAAGCGGCGACGATTATCTTGCCGTTGCGGTCGATGGAGGCGCGCGCTATATCGGCGCGGGGCAGGGAGGGTATTCGCCTCTCCAGTTCGCCGCTCACGCCGCACGCCAATTCCCGACTGACCGTTATGAGTACGGCGGAGGCGCGTTCGTCGTGCTCCGCCTGAGAGAGCATGTCGGCGGCGATTACGGCGGCGTCACACCCGCCGTCCGCTATGACGAGTATCTCGCTCGGCCCGGCGATCATGTCGATGCCCACCTGGCCGTACACCTGCCGCTTCGCCTCGGCGACGTAGGCGTTGCCCGGCCCCACAAGCTTATCGACCGCCGGGATAGAGCGCGTCCCGTACGCCAGCGCCGCAACCGCCTGCGCGCCCCCTATTTTGAACACCCTGTCCACGCCAGCTATGAGCGCCGCCGCGACTATGTAAGGGTTTTTGATACCGCCGTCCGCGCCGGGCGGCGTGGCCATAATGATTTCCCCGACGCCCGCTATCTTCGCCGGAATGCAGTTCATCAGCGCCGACGACGGATACCCCGCCGTGCCGCCGGGTATATAGAGGCCGACGCGCGCTATCGGCAGGACGCGCTGACCCGTCACCACGCCGTCACGGTCGCTTATAACAAAGCCGCTCCGCACCTGTCTGCGGTGGAACGCCTCGATATTCGCGGCGGCGCGTCTCATCGTATCAAGAAACTCCGGCTCGACGGACGCCGCCGCCGCCTCAAGCTCCCCGCGATCCGCCTCAAACCGCTCCGGAGACGCGCCGTCGAACATCTCCGTATATTTTCTCACAGCCGCGTCGCCGTTCGCTCTGACGTCGGCGATGATCCCGCGGACGGCGGACGCCACGTCTCGCCCGTCGTCCGCTCTGTCGAATATTTCGCTCTCGCCGACCTCTCCGTATTCAAATATCCTGATCATTTCCCGATCGACCTCCGTATCGCATCGCACAGGGAGGTTATTTCCGCGTGCTTAAATCTGTAGCTGACCTTGTTGGCTATGAGACGCGCGCTGATGTCGGTTATCGTCTGCATCGGCTCCATGCCGTTGTCGAGCAGCGTCCTGCCCGTCTCCATGATGTCAACTATGACGTCTGAGAGACCGGTCAGCGGCGCGAGCTCAATGGAACCGCCCAGCCTTATTATGTCTATCTCCCTGCCGCGACCGTCGTAATACCCGCGCGCTATATTCGCGAATTTTGTGGCGACGCGCAGCGCGCCGCCCGTCTCGTCCTCAAAGTTTTTCTTCGCGGCCACGACCATGCGGCACGCGCCGACGCCCAGATCCATGAGCTCGTATACGTCCGGACTGTATTCGAGCAGGATGTCCTTCCCGACTACGCCGATGTCCGCGGCGCCCCGCTCCACGTATATATGCGTGTCCGACGGCTTCACGAGAAAATACCGCACGCGCGCCGTCTCGTCCTCAAAAAACAGCTTGCGGCTGTCCTCCGTGACGGAGCGGCAGCCGCGGCCCGCCGCCTCAAATATGGCGTACACGCGTTCGCCCAGCCTGCCCTTTGGCAGCGCGATGTTGATCATTTCGCTCAAGTGTTCGCGCTCCTCCATTCCGACAGGCTCAAAAGCCGCCCGTATCTCGTATCTCCGGCCTCGCTCGTGGCGCGCACGCTCTCCCCGCCCTCCGCTATGGCGCGCACAGCGCCGGCGAGCTCCAGGGGGTCGTCGTCCTCCCCGTAAAGCAGCAGCACGTCCACATCGAGCTTCCCGGACTGACCGCCCGGCCGCTCGAGCAGATCCACATAGACCGCGAATCCGATTGCGCCCGCGTGCTTCCCGAAACGACGCAGCAGCTTATCATATCTGCCGCCGGAGAGCACGGCCGACGGAATGCCCTCGACGAAGCCCTGAAAGATAATGCCGCTGTAGTAATTCATGTCGTTTACTATGGAGAAATCGATGTTTATATCGTCGCCCGCCCCGAGCCGCCGCGCCGTGAGGTACGTCTGTTCGAGCTCGTCAAGCGCCGCGTCCGTCACACCATTGATACTGAGCGAGCGCAGAATATCCAGCTTTTCGCCCACCGGCCCGTACAGAGACGCGAGCTCGGCCAGGTTTTCGCAGAATTCGTCGCTCAGTCCGTATTCCTCGCCGAGACGCCGTATGTCGGAGGTATTTCGCCCGCTGACGCATTTAAGCAGCTCGGCGCCCTGTTCGCTTCCGACGCCGGCGCCGTCCAGCAGTCCGCCGAGAAAGCCCATATGCGAAACGCACAGGCACCGCCGCTCTCCGATCGTCTCGAGGCTCCGCTCCGCCAGCATGATCACCTCGCCGGCGTCGTATATCCCGAGCTCGCCGATGCACTCCAGCCCGACCTGCATCCGCTCGCGCACCTCTCGCCCGTTATGGAGCGGGCGGTACACGTTCTCGCTGTAGTACAGCTTGCGCGGGGGCCCGCCGCCCGGCGCGGCCTTGACTATCGACAGCGTGACGTCCGGACGCAGCGCCATCAGCTTACCGCCGGCGTCCGTAAACGTAATGATGTTGCCGGACGGGAGAAAGCTCTTATTGCGCGAATACAGCTCGTATTCCTCGAACTTGCTCATGCCGAACCGCGTATAACCGTACCGGCTGTAGAGTGAACGCAGACGGACGACCGCCAGCTCCTCACCCTTTAATACATCCTCGCTAAATGTCACTCGCGCCCGCCCCCTAATCCGACGCGCCGAACCGCGCCGCGCGTCATGCTGCGGACAGTATACACCACATCCCGCGCGTTTTCAACATCGCATTGACAGCGAATAAATTCGTTTGTACTCGTGATCGCTCTTACGTCCTTTTCGCTGTGGCGAAAAGAATTTTTGCGTAGGAGTGCGCCCCGTGCGACGATGCAAAAATTGTTATATCTCCGTCAGTAGATGGAATTCATTTCCATCTACTGACACTCTGCGAGCCGCGCACGGCGAGATTCAACCCTTCGTAACTCGTTTGTAAGCGCGAAGCGCTTGCAAACGAAATGGTTCTTGACACAGTGCGGAGCTTCGTATAATATGAGCGGCGAATAGAAGCTATTATTGGAGGCTCCGACCGTGAAAGAGTATTTATCGGTGCGTGAGACGGCGCTCGCCTGGGGCGTTTCGGAGCGCCGCATACATAAGCTGTGCGAGGACGGCAGAATCGAGGGGCTCATCCGCCTTGGGCGCGCGTGGGGCGTACCGCGCGGGGCGGAGAAGCCCGCGGACGACAGGGTGAGGCGTCACGACGGCGGGAGGGAGCCGGCGATATTTTCCGACGTCCGGATACTGGCCGGTCTGCTCGGGCCTGACGCGACGCTGACGTTCAAGCGGGACGGCTTCGCCGTGTTTCAGCTTGAAAACGAATCCGGCAACGGGATCATTACGGTTTATGACGTCTTCCCCGGGATGCGGCTGTTTTACAACGACCTCCATATGTCCTACGTCACGGATCACGACAGCGTCATAATTTCCGACGCGGCGGACCTTCTGGAGATCAACCACTGCCGCGAGGGGCGCTTTGAGTGCGAGTTCAAAAACGGCGAGTGCGCTTACCTCGGCGAGGGAGATCTGTCCGTCAACGCGGTGTCGTCGATTTTGAAATCGTCGCGGTTTCCGTTGGCGCACTACCACGGCGTCTCCATGCTCATAGACGTGACGCGCGCGTCAAGAAGCATTGACGAATTATCGGCGGCGCTGGGGACGATCCCCATAGACCTGCGCGCACTGAAGGACAGACTGCCCGCGGAACGCCCGTATTTCATCATGCGCGGCACGGAGTCGATCGAACACGTATTTTCGGAGCTTTATGGCGCGCCTGACGCGATGAAGGAGAGCTATATTAAGTTGAAGGCGATAGAACTCCTGATGTTTCTCAGCGCCGCCGAAGCAAACGGAAGCGGCGCCCGGCGCTATTTTTACAAAACGCGTGTGGACGCGGTAAAGGCGATACAGCGGTATATGACGGCCCATATGGACGAGGCGTTTACGCTCGAGTCGCTCTCCGAGCGGTTCGGCATCCCGCTCACCGCGATGAAAACCTGCTTCAAATCCGTATTCGGAACGCCGATCCAAACGTATATGCGGGAGTACCGCCTGCAAGCGGCGGCTGTAATGCTCCGCGAGACCGGCGGCGCCATCGCGGACATCGCGGCAAAGGTGGGTTACGACAGCCACGCCAGATTTTCGTCCGCGTTTAAGTCCGTATTCGGCGCGAGTCCGACGGACTACAGAAAAGTTTCCGTCTTAAAAAGATAATTTGCGCCTTAATCAGATAGCATTTCAGCGCGAAACGGCGTATAATACGCCTGTGGTTAGTCACGACTTTCGGGGCTTGTCGCGCCGGACGCCGGGCGTCCGTATACACTCGGAGAGAGGGATGATGCAGAATTGTTCAAAAAAGTGCTCGAATACGCGGGTGAGTTCCGCAAAACGACCTACTTCGCGATCGTCCTGATGTTCATCGCACTTGTAGCGAGCGTCGCTCCGTTTTTCCTCGCGTACCAAATCATCAAACCCTATTTGGCGCGGGAACCGATTTCCTTTAATTTCGCGGCGGCGATAGTCGCCGCCATCGCCGTTTGCGGCGTCGTTTACGCGATCTTCTATCTCAAGGGGCTTGACAGGTCGCACGTATCGGCGTACAACACGCTGAAAAATCTGCGTATCACTCTGCAAGGGAAGCTGGAAAACCAGCCGCTTGGTACAATTCAGGATATCGGCGTCGGCGCGTTGAAGAAAACCTTCGTCGATGAGATCGACAACCTGGAGCTGCTGCTGGCGCACTCGCTGCCCGAGGGACTGAGCAATCTGGCGGTGCCGGTGCTGGTGTACGCCGCGATGTTCATCGTGGATTGGAAGCTGGCGCTGCTCGCTCTCGGTTCGCTTCCGGCGGGCATCGTCGCGATGGCGCTGATGTACAAGGTCGGTATGGCGGAGATGCCCAACTGGTACGCCTCCAACGACAAGATGAACAACACCATCGTGGAGTACATAAACGGTATGGAGGTCGTCAAGGTCTTCAACCGCGAAAGCGAGAGCTATCGCCGCTTCGAGACCGACGTCAAGGGCTACCGGGACTTCACTCTGGCGTGGTACAAGCCGTGCTGGCCCTGGATGGCGTTCTATATGAGCATCCTGCCCTGCTTGGCGCTGGTGCTGCTCCCGATAGGCGCGTACCTCGTGCTGCAAGGACATTCAAGTCTGCCTGATTTGGTACTGATACTGTGTATGGCGTTTTCCATCGGGCCGCTGTTCATCAAAGCGCTCAGCTTTATGTCCACGATGCCGCAGATCAACTTCAAGATCAACGCGTTGGAAGAAAAGCTGTCCGCCCCGCCGCTGCAACAGACCGACAAACCGTTCACCGGCAAAGACCACGGCATAGCGTTTGAGGACGTGCGCTTTGCCTACAAGGATGAAGAAGTGCTGCACGGTGTCAGCTTCAAGGCGCGGGAGGGCAGCCTCATCGCGCTGGTAGGGGAATCGGGCAGCGGCAAGTCCACGCTGGCAAAGCTGCTCGTCCACTTCTACGACGTGACGGGCGGCGCGGTGAAGCTGGGCGGGCAGGACATCACGGATATGAGCCTCGAAGCGCTCAACAATGAAATCTCGTTTGTCGGGCAGGAGCAGTTTCTGTTCCGCATAAGCCTATTTGAGAATATCCGGCTGGGCAAGCCGGACGCGAGCGAAGCGGAGGTCATCGCCGCAGCGGAGAAAGCGCAGTGCGGGGATTTCCTCGCGCGTCTTGACAAGGGCATACACACCGTGGCCGGAGACAGGCAGCTTTCCGGCGGAGAACGGCAGCGCGTCTCGCTGGCCAGAGCCATACTCAAAAACGCGCCGGTCATCGTACTCGACGAAGCCACCGCCTTTATGGATCCGGAAAACGAGGAGAAGATGAACGACGCCATCGCAGAGCTCATCGCCAACAAGACGGTCGTCGTTATCGCACACCGACTGCACTCCATTGTGGATGCCGATTTAATTTGCGTGCTTGATGCGGGACATCTCAGCGCCGCCGGGACGCACACGGAGCTGCTTGCGTCGTCTCCCGTCTATCAAAAGCTGTGGAACGCGGCGGAGAGCAGTATGCGCTGGAAGGTGAGCGCGGAAGGAGGCGCGGTATGATAGCTTTAATCAGTCGTATTCTCAAATTTTCGGGCAAGTACAGGGGGCGGATAACCCTCGCCTTTGTGTTCGCGCTGCTCAAAGCCATATTCCTTCGCGGCCCTGTCGGACTGGCGTTTGTCGTGCTCAGGCGCTTTTACGACGGCACGGCGGACGCGACGCTGTGTCTGCGCATCGGTATCGCTATCGTCGTGTGCGTGGCGCTGCAAACGTTGTTTCAACACATTGAGAACAAGCTGCAAGCCTCCGCCGGGTTTATCGTGATGGCGGATAAGCGGATGGAACTGGGCGCGCACCTGCGCCGGCTTCCGATGGGCTACTTCACCGAGGGCAACATTGGCAAGATCAGCGCCGTGCTGACCTCCGATATGGGTTTTGTGGAAAACAACTGCATGACGGTACTCGCCGACTTGATGGGCTATCTGTTCGCGCAGGTTATTATGGTGGCGTTTTTGCTTGTATTCAATATTTGGCTTGCACTTGCCGCCGTAGTCGTCATCGCGGCGACTCAGCCGTTCGCGAGTTGGCTGCGCAAGGGCGCGCTGCGGGAGTCGGCGAAGCGGCAGCAACAGCAGGAAGACCTTACCAACGCGTCTCTTGACTACATCGAGGGCATCGGTATCACCAAAGCGTATAATCTCTTGGGCGAAAAATCGAAGGAGCTTTCCGACAGCTTCCGCGAGACCTGCCGCGTCAACCTGGAACTGGAAAAGTCGCTCATCCCGCCGATGACGTGGGTCAACTCCGTTTTCGGCGTCGGAACCGCCGTCCTGATCGCGCTGTCATTGTTCCTCAACGCCGTCGATATGATCCCCGCCATCTTCATTGTCGGCGTCCTGCTCTTTGTGTTTGATGTGTTCGCGCCGCTCAAATCCTTCTATGGGCAAAGCCCGCGTCTCACCGTGATGAACTCCTGCCTTGACCGCTTGGAAGCCGTATTCGCGGAGAAACAGCTACCCGACGAGGGCAAGGACCGCATCCCGCAGCAGAGCCCGCCTGGCCGGCAGGCAGGCGACGCCGCAGAGGTAGAGTTCCAAGACGTAACCTTCGGGTACGGCGACAAGGACATCTTTCACGGCGTATCCTTCTCTTTGGAGCGGAACAAAATGCTCGCGCTGGTCGGTCCGTCCGGCGGCGGCAAGACGACCGTTGCAAATCTGCTCGCCCGCTTCTGGGACGTGGGCTCCGGCAGTGTGCGTATCCGTGGTAAGGACATCAGGGATGTGCCGCTCAGCGATGTGATGCGGCATATCAGCATGGTCTTTCAGCGGGTGTATCTGTTCCAAGACACCGTTTACAACAACATCAGTATGGGACGCCCGGACGCTACGGAAGCAGAAATAGTAGAAGCTGCCAAGAAAGCACGTTGCTACGACTTCATAATGGCACTGCCCGACGGCTTCCAAACAGTCATAGGAGAGGGCGGTGCGACGCTGTCCGGCGGGGAGAAGCAACGCATATCCATCGCCCGCTGCATTCTCAAAGACGCGCCCATCGTCATCCTCGATGAGGCAACCGCCAGCGTAGACGCGGACAACGAGAGCTATATCCAGGAAGCCATCAGCGAGCTGTGCAGAGGGAAAACGCTGCTCGTTATCGCTCACCGACTGAACACTATCCGCTATGCCGACAAGATACTCGTCGTCTCCGAGGGTACTATCGCTCAGCAAGGGACGCACGATGTGCTGATCGAGCAACCCGGCATCTACCGCGACTTCGTTACCGCAAGAGAAACGAGCCGTGGTTGGAGCAGACGAAGAACGGAAACGAGTCCCGGCTAAACGGACAGAAAGGAAGAATTACCGAGATGGATAACAACATCGGACTGCAGGAACAAACCGTTCAGTCAACTATGCTTTTACCCCTTTACGGACGTGCCAAGGCGAGCCGAATGTTCCCTCATCTTATGCGCGATGAGGAGGCAATTCGGATCGTAGACGGTATGGATTATGATTTCACGCAGATAGACAAAAACTACGCCACGGAATACGTGAGCCTCTGCTGCCTATTCCGTGCCAAAATGCTTGAAGAGCGTTGCCTGGCATATCTGCGCGAGCATCCGGGCGGCACGGTCGTCAACCTCGGCTCGGGGCTTGACACGACTCTAAGCCGCATAGACGATGACACCGTCCGTTGGTACAACCTCGACCTGCCGGACGCCGTGGCGTTTCGCCATCGGTTCATAGCGCCGCCCGAGCGCGGCGGCGACATCGCCCGGTCGATGCTCGATTACGCGTGGCTTGACGAGGTCGAAGCCGCCGCAGACGGCAGCGTGTTTATCCTCGCGGGCGGGCTGTTCCACTATTTTGAGGAATCGCGGCTCCGGGAACTGTTCGCCCGCATCGCGGAGCATTTTCCGCGCGGCGAGCTGTATTTTGATGCGCAACCAAAAACAGCACTTAAAGTCTCCAATCGAATGGTGCGCAAAACCGGAAACAAGGGTTCTGAAATGTTTTTCTACGTAAGCAACGCGCAAAAACTGAAAGATTGGTCGCCAAATATCCGCAAGGTCGAAACTGTCAGGTTTTTCAGCGATGCGCTTAAAGGCACTCGCCTGAAGCTGTCTACAAGGTTCAATACGTGGGGGCTGGATAAACTGAAAATGAGCTTTTTCGTCAGTATCCAATGGTGAGCGGCGAAATGAAGCTAACGCTTGATCCACGAGCAAAGTTGCTCGTCTTAGTGCTGATCAACATATTCATCATTACATCTCCGGATATCCAGACGGAGATAGTGGGAGTAGCGTTAGTCGCACTGACGCTGCTTGCGATGGGAGCGATAAAGTCGTTCTTCAAAGCGATTCTCATGTACGCCGGGATGTTGGTGGTGCTATCGCTTTGCGCCTTGTTCCCCGACAATCCGATTTCGGCGATCATCGCAATGATAATGGTCTGCTTCCGCAAAATCGCCCCTACGCTCTTTTTTGCCGGCGGGTTGATTGCGACGACAAAGGTCGGTGAGCTGGTCAGCGCGATGCAAAAGGTACGGATACCCAAGCCGATTGTAATCACTTTCGCCGTCACTCTGCGCTTCTTCCCAACGGCGAGAGAAGAGTTCGCAAGCATCAAAGACGCAATGCGGCTTCGCGGTATCGGACTGACTGCCGGGAACATATTAACACGCCCGCTTACGGTGATGGAGTGCGTTCTGGTCCCTATGATGATGCGCTGCGCTACGATAGCGGAGGAACTATCCGCCGCTGCGGTGACACGCGGGATAGAGGCGGCGGGGAAACGAGGCTCCGTCACCGTGCTGAAAATGCGGCCGCCTGATTGGATAGCGTCTGCGTTGTTCGTCGCACTGGTAGCGTTTTCCGCGATGGGAGGTGTGCCATTATTATCCGGATAGAAAGCGTCACCTTTCACTACGGCGAAAGTCACGATCAGTGCCTGCATAACGTCTCTTTGACCATCAACAAAGGAGAGTGTGTACTGCTCTGCGGCGAGAGCGGCTGCGGGAAGACCACGCTAACACGGCTCATCAACGGGCTGATACCGCATTTCTACGAGGGCAATTTTTCCGGCAGCGTTCGTATCGCCGACTTCGACATTGCGGAGACTAAGCCGGAAGCACTGGCTCACATCGTAGGCTCTGTGTTCCAAAACCCGCGCAGTCAGTTCTTCAACCTTGATACTACCGGAGAGATAGCCTTCGGCTGCGAGAACTTAGGACTCCCGACTTCCGAGATTCGTGCTCGCGTCCAAGCTACCGCTCGTGAGTTGGGGATTGAGAACCTCTTAGACCGCGACATCTTCGCGCTCTCCGGCGGGGAGAAGCAGAAGATCGCCGTCGCGTCCGCCTATGCCCTCAACCCGGACATCTTCGTCTTCGACGAGCCGTCCAGCAACCTTGACCACGATGCGTGCTTAGAGCTTGCCGCACTGATGAAAACACTCAAGCAGAGCGGCAAAACTATCGTCATCGCGGAGCATCGGCTCTACTACCTTACGGAGTTGATAGACCGCGCCATCTACATCAAAGACGGCAAAATAGAGCAGGAATGGACGCGAGACGCTTTCCTCGCACTCTCGGATGAACAGAGGGAAGCATTAGGTCTCAGAGCAACGCACCTATCAGAGCTAAAACCTGCGGATGACGGACGCGCAATGCGCGCCCCTACAACGCCGGACGAGGGCGGACGCGCAATGCGCGCCCCTACAACGCCGGACGAGGGCGGACGCGCAATGCGCGCCCCTACAACACCGGCTGCGTTGACCGTCAGCGGACTGTCCGCCGGGTACAAGCGAGGGAAGCCGGTGCTGACAGACGTTGGCTTCTTCGCCACTCCGGGTGAGATAATCGGCATCATCGGCAAGAATGGAGCAGGGAAATCCACCCTGGCACGAGTCCTCTGCGGTCTACATAAGGAGATGCACGGAGCGGTTGCATTAGGAGACAAACAGTTGAAGGCGACTGTAAGAGCGGGAACGTTCTACTTAGTGATGCAGGAATCCGGATACCAACTGTTCACCGACAGCGTGGAGAACGAGCTGCTGCTATCCGCATCGCGCAAAGAGAAACCATCTGCGGAGAAGGTAGCATCGATATTGCAGTCGCTGTCGCTTACCGCACTGAGTGATCGGCATCCGATGAGCCTCTCCGGCGGAGAGAAGCAGCGTACTGCCATCGGCACCGCTATCGCTCACAACGCCGCAGTGCTCATCTTCGACGAGCCAACCAGCGGTCTGGACTTTGGCAATATGTGCCGCGTCTCAGATGTACTCAAACAGCTGAGTGCGGACGGCAAAATAATATTCGTTATCACTCACGACTTCGAGTTACTCAACCGAGTTTGCACTCGTATACTCATATTAGACGGCGGCAAAGTCCACGACGACACGCCGCTTGATATACAAAATCTATCACACATAAAGGAGCATTTCACATGAACAGCGGAAAACTAAAAGCGAAAGACCTAATCACTACGGCAATATTCACCGTCATCTTTGTCATCGTCACGTTCGCGTGTGTAATGACGCTTGGCACAACAGTCATAGGCTACATATTCCTGACATCAGCTACGGGGCTGCTCTGCGGAATAGTCTGGTTGTATATGCGCCTCAAAGTGCAAAGACGCTTTACCATCATAATCCAGAGCGTAGTCTGCGGGTTACTCTTCTTCTTCATCGGGGCGGGACCATATATCGCTGCCGGTATCATAGTTGGCGGCATAGTTGCGGAGTTAATAACCGGCATAGGGAAGTACAAGAACTTCAAACTCATAGTTACCGGCTATGCCGCGTATAACTTCTGCTTCCATTGGGGTATCTTCTTGCTGGCACTGTTGGCGCGGGACTACTACGTAGAGTTCGCCGTCAACAATGGCACGGACGCAGCGCACATGGATACGCTGATGCAATGGATCAACTGGCCGATGATACTTGCCGGAGCAGCGGCGGCTGTCGTCTTCGCAGTAGTAGGCATCCTGATTGGCAAGCTGCTTCTCAAAAAGCATTTTCTAAAGGCGGGAATGATATGATTAGAAAATTTTTGCAAAATTGCCGCAAGCCGCAAGGGAGGTTAGGCAGATTTGTCGCACAAGGGATGAACTCCGGACACGCCTCCATCAGCGCGTGGGGGCTGACGCACATCTCTCCGGCGAAAGACGCGAGCGTGCTCGACATCGGTTGCGGCGGCGGAGCGAACCTCAAGCGACTGCTGCAAATATGCCCTGACGGTCACGTTACCGGCATTGACTACTCGGAGGAGAGCGTCGCGGTCAGCCGGAAGGTAAATGCTGCCGAACTGGGCAAGCGCTGCGATATAGTGCAAGGCAGCGTGAGCGCGCTGCCGTTTGACGACAACGCCTTTGACGCGGTTATCGCATTTGAAACGATTTACTTTTGGCCAAACCCGGGAACTGATTTCCGCGAGGTGTGCCGCGTTCTGCGTCCGGGCGGTGTCTTTCTCATCTGCAACGAAGCCCACGACCCATCTAACGACACGTATACCAGCAAGATTGAGGGCATGCGCATCTACAGCGAAAGTATGCTCGCGGAGCTGCTCTCAGGCTTAGGGTTCAAGATAACCGGCGTTGACACGCACAAACGCGGCTGGCTGTGCCTCTGCGCTACTAATAACGAATCTACTTCTTAACACAGGAGGACTTTGCGGGATGATTACGGACAAACTCAAAGCAAGAGACTTGATAAGCACTGCCATATTCTCGGTGCTGTTCTATGCGGTGTATATGGCAGTCAGCGCGATACTGTGGATGAGCGTAGTGCTGAACCCGTTCTGCGTCGCCGTGGGGATGCTGCCAAGCGGCATCGTCTGGGCGTATATGCGCGTCAAAGTGCCAAAGCGGTTTGCCATACTGATACAAACGGTGGTGTTGACGTTAATATCCTTCGTATCGGGCAGTCCTTGGTTCATTGGAGTTGCTACGTTTATCGGCGGAGCGGTTGCGGAGCTTATCTGCGGCGCCGGAAAGTACAAGAGCTTCAAGCTCACGACCATTGCGTTTGCCGCCTATGCACTCGCGGTGAATATCGGCAACTACTCGCTGATGCTGTTCGCGAGAGATTACTACTTCGAGGTATGTGTTCAGGGCGGATTTGACGCGGAATTGGCGAACAGGCTCATTGATGCCGTCAGCGGGCCGATATTCCTGTTATCGACCGTGTTGGCGGTCATTTGCGCCGTCGGCGGAATGTTCATCGGCAAGGCGCTGCTGAAGAAGCACTTCGTCAAAGCGGGGATGATATGAGCTTCGCTCAAATTGAGAATTGAGAATGGAGAATTGAGAATTGACGAGAGACAAAGGACGCGCAGCGGCGGGTATGAGCTTCGCTCAAATTGAGAATTGAAAATGGAGAATGGAAAATGACGCAAAACGAAGGACGCGCAGCGGCGGAGTGGTCGCCCCTCACCCTACACCGCTTGATATAAAAAATCTATCTCACATAAAGGAGAATTTCTCATGAGCGCAAGCAAACTCAGAGCGAGAGAGCTTATAACAATCGCCATCTTTTCGGTTATCTTCTACTTGGTTATGCGGGCGGGTGCTCTTATCGGGATGATACCCCCGACGTTTCCGTACACCTCGGCGGTTCAGCTCACGGTGTGCGGAATAGTGTGGGTTTATTTGCGAACGAAAGTGCCAAAAGCGTTTGCGGTGACACTGCAATGCGCCTTGCTCGCCTTAGTCACCTTTGTGGGCGGAACCGCGTGGTATCTGGCATTGAGCATGTTCGCGGGCGGTTTGGCGGCAGAGCTTGTACTTGCTATCGGTCGCTATGGTCGCGGCTGGAAGCTACAGGCGGCTGCGTATGCGGCGTTTGGATTGTGCTTCAACTTTGGTTGCTTCGGCGTTATGCTCCTCGCCCGTGATTACTACAGAGAGTTTGTGCTGGCTGCCGGAATGGATCCGGAGTATGTAGAGCGAGTTCTCGCGGTCGTCAGTTGGAAGACATTTGCCGTATCATCTGTGCTTTCCATTATCGGCGCGACGGCGGGAACACTGCTCGGCAGACTGCTTTTCAAAAAGCATTTCGCCAAAGTGGGGATGATATGAGCTTCGCTCAAATTGAGAATTGAAAATGGAGAATGGAAAATGACGCAAAACGAAGGACGCGCAGCGTCTGCACTCTCACCTCCCGCCCATTCCCCTCCCATGGAGGGGTGCCGCGAAGCGGCGGGGTGGTCGCCCCTCACCCAACGCCGTTTGATATAAAAATCTATCTCACATAAAGGAGTAAGAAGCGTATGTACCGCTTAGGTATTGACGCGGGCGCTGCGGCAGTTAAGCTCGCGCTCTTGAATCCCGACAATTCGCTCGCAGCAACGTATGAGCGTCCCCATCGCGGCGACGTCGCCTCAGCTCTGCGCGAGCTGCTGGAAGCGGTGCGGCGCGAGCATCCCGGCGCGGAGAATTGCACGATGCTGGCGTGCGGCATGTATGCCGAAGCGGCTGCGGCGTATGGGGTTCCCGTTGAAACCGAAATCGAAGCGACGGCAGCGGGGGCGAGGCTCATCCACCCGGCGGCGCGTTCCGTCGTCGATATCGGCAGCAGAGGCGCGAGATACATTTACGGTTTCACCGACGGGGTCTTGCGTTTCGCGCTTAACGAGACGTGCGCCGCCGGCACCGGCTCATTCTTTGAGTCGCAGATGAACAGACTCGGGCTGCCCATTGAGCGTTACTCCGAGTTGGTGGAAGCCGCCGCGTCAGTACCCCGCATCGCCGGGTATTGCGGCGTTTTTTCCAAGACGGACATCACACATCTTCAGCAGGAGGGGGTTCCGACCGCGGACATACTGCTGGGGCTGTGTTACGCGGCCATGCGAAATTTCAAGACCACCGTAGTCGGCAGACTGGATATCGCGCGTCCCGTGCTGCTTGCGGGCGGCGCGGCGCGAAACAGCGGCGTAGTCCGCGCCGCAAGGGATGTGCTCGGTCTGGCGGACGCGGAGCTTCTCTGCTCCGAACTGTCGCCGTTCATCACCGCAATCGGCGCGGCTTGCCTTATTGAGGCTTCGCCCCAAATTGAGAATGGAGAATGGAGAGTAGAGAATGACATAGGACGAAGGAACCACCCCGCCTCCTGCGGAGGCACCCCTCCAAAGGAGGGGAATTACCTCGCACCACTTTCGACTTTCGCTAATTCTCAACTCTCAATTCTCAATTCGGACGCGAAGCGTCCGCTGCACGCTCTCGCGGCGTTTGACCCGGGCATCCCATATTATTTGGGCGTAGACATCGGCAGCACCACTACAAAGCTCGTCTTAGCGGACGGGGAAAACAACATCGCCGACTACCAATATCTGCGCACTCTCGGCGATCCGATCACGGCAATCGCCAACGGCATTGCGGCGCTGCTCTCCAAATACGGTGACGCGCTGAAAATCCGCGCCGTCGGGGTTACCGGCTCGGGGCGGGTGCTGATCGGAAGGCTGCTCGGCGCGGACGCGGTGAAGGACGAAATAACCGCGCAAGCGGCGTGCGCCACGGCGTTCACACCGGACGCGGACACCATCTTTGAAATCGGCGGACAGGACGCAAAATACATCCGACTCAAAAACGGCCGCGTCGCGGACTTTCAGATGAATAAAATCTGCGCGGCGGGTACGGGCTCGTTCGTGGAGGAACAAGCGCTGCTGCTCGATATCCCACTTTCGGAGTACGGAGAGTTGGCGCTTAGCGCGACGCATCCCGCGAGCCTGGGTGAACGCTGCACAGTGTTTATGGAAAGCGAGATAGCTACGGAGCTGGCGCGCGGCGTTTCCAAGCGCGACATCGCGGCGGGTATCTGCTGCTCCATCGTGAACAATTATCTGTCCAAGGTGGTGGGAACGAAAGCCATCGGACAGAAGATACTGCTGCAAGGAGGCGTCGCCTACAACCCCGGAATTGTCGCGGCATTTCGAGCCAAGTTTGGGGAACGATTGACCGTCGCGCCGTATTTCAGCGTCAGCGGCGCGATCGGCGCCGCTATTCTGGCGCGGGAGGAAGCGGCGGCGGCCGCCACTCCGCAACTGCGAGGGCTGGCTTCTCTGTTATCCGGTGTTTCTGCGGGGATGCCCGCTCCCGCATCCCCCGCCGTTAGCGGAATTGAGAGTGGAGAATTGAGAGTTGAGAATGACGGGGTGGTCGTCCCTCGTAATTCTCCATTCTCAACTCTCAATTCTCAATTTGAGCGGTGTGCCGCTCATAGTTCTCCATTCTCAACTCTCAATTCTCAATTCGGAACAATCGGTATTCCGCGCGCTATGGTAAATGCGAGCTTGTTTGATGTCTTCCGCACCTTCTTCGAAACGTTGGGCTACACGGTAATCGGTACGGAAGGCGATTCCGCTGAAATAGTGGAGCGAAGCCAAACGTACGCCACTGCGGAGGTGTGTTTCCCGTTGAAGCTGGCTATCGGCGCGGTGTCGGAGCTTGTGGAACGCGGCGCGAGATATATCTTTATGCCGCAAACGTTTTCGCTGAGCGGATGCCGCACAAAAACAACGTCAAGCCACGCCTGCGTGTATATGCAAAAAGCGCCGCTGATTATCTCCGAGTGTCTGCGGCTCAAGGAAAAAGGCGTTGCCGTCATCGCGCCCCGGCTGTGGATAGACTCGGGGTACATGCAGGTGATTAAAGCTCTGATCGATGAGGGCGTATCGCTCGGGCATAAGCGCGGAGAGTGCCGCAAAGCCATTTGGCGGGGGCTGATGGCAATGATGGCTAACTCAAAACGGTATTTGGCGGAACGCAACCAACTGAGCGGAAAAAGCATTGGCAAGCTGACAGACGACGAATACGGCTTTGTGGTCATCGCCCGCGGGTACGCAATAGAGGACGCGGCGCTGTCACTTAGGATAAGAGAGCGATTGGCGGAGGCCGGTCACCATGTGTACGACATCTCGCACCTCAATTCTCACAGGGTGCTTATGGACGCGGACTACCCCAATCTGTACTGGCCGTTCGGCAGGATGATTTTAGCGGCGGCACAGTCGATACGCCGTAACCCCAAGCTGTACGCGATATACCTCACCTATCACGGCTGCGGCCCGGACGGTATGCTCGCGCATTTGTTTGACAGTGAAATGCGCGGCAAGCCGTATCTGGCGATAGAGGTGGATGAACACGCCTCCGATGTGGGCGTTCTCACACGGCTGGAAGCGTTCGTCAACAGCGTCAAAAGCGCCCGGGCGGATAAAAGCGCAAGCGATGGCGCCGGCGCCTCCGGCGGGATAGAGGGGTTATCTGAAAACATAGAGGGCTTGACGAAAACTGACCCGGTCGCCATACCGTTTCTGTATCCGTACAGTGCGATTGCCGCGGCGCACTTGCGCGGCCGAGGCTACTGTGTAGTTGAGCTTCCCTCAACCACCGCAGACACTCTCGAAGCCGGACGAATGAAGCAGCGCGGCAAAGAGTATTACTCCTTTGCCGCGCTGCTGGGAGACGTCGCCGCTTACGCGCAGACGACACCGCGACCGCAAGTGCTTTTGCTTCAATCGGGCGGTTCCGAAACGGACGGGCAATACGCGCGGACGCTGCGGGCGGTAATGGACGACGCGGGGATCGGCGGCGCGATAGTCGCGCCCCGTCTGCGGGATTTGCTTAACAATCCGCGTTATCGCGATACTCTGCTGCGAATACTGCTCGCGGGCGATATTCTGCTCTGTGCGCCCGCGGAGAAGCGCGAGGCGCTGCTTGCCGCTATGTCGGAAGCGTTTGCCGCAGGGGCGCCGGGCGACGCGGCGCTTATAGAGTGGGCGGAGCACGTCGGCGATACCTCTTTGCCCCCTTCTCAGAAGGGGGTGCCGCGCAGCGGCGGGGGTTGCACAACGCTGCTGCTTCTCGGTGAGCCCGGCTGTCTGTACAACGGACTGTTCCTCGGCGAGCTTACCCCCGTGTTATCCGCGCAGGGCTGTGAAGTCCAATTTGCCCCGATGTCAGAAGCCGCACTTTTTGAATGGGCGGAGCAGACAAACGAGCCCGTCGCCGAAACGGAGGCGCTATTAAGCGCGGTGGCGGCGGCGCTGAAGCAGCGAAGTCCCTTTTCGGAATCCGTCGCGGTATTGCGCGGCAAGGCGGATGAAGTGATCGGCACGTATATCGGCGGTCTGGGCAGATACCGCGCCGCGAAGCAATGCTGTACTACCGCGTCGGTTGTCGTCGCGGCGGCATCACTATACGAAAACACCGCAACAGTGTTGAAGCTGTTTGAAGCACGAAGCCCGCCGCTGTTGGCGCTCAACTTCAACGGGACGTTAAGCGAAACAGACAAGCTGCGTCTATCATCGCTTATCCGGCATATTTGAGACCGCTCGCTTCGCCCCCTTCCGTGGAGGGGGCGCCCGTAGGGCGGGGGTTGTGCGACAAGGCGAAAATTACTCAACAGTCTTAATATATAAAGGAGTGTTCACAATGAACCAAAACAATCTCAAAGCAAAAGACCTCATCACCACCGCAGTCTTCACCGTTGTCTTTGCACTTGTCGTTTTCGTCGCCTCAATGACGCTTGGTATGATCCCGGTCGGATTTCCCTTCTTAGTCTCCGCCATCGGGCTGATTGGCGGCATTATCTGGACCTATATGCGCGTCAAAGTCCCTAAGCCGTTCACTATCACCATTCAATGCATCGTCAGCGGCGCGCTGTTCTTCATTCTGGGTACATACTGGGGAACGGTTGTCGGTTGTATCGTCGGCGGCATCCTCGCCGATATTATCACCTCGGTGGGCAAATACAAGAGCTTCAAGCTGACTACTGCCGGCTTCGCAGTGTTCTGCCTCTGCGTCCACTTCGGTTCGTTCCTCGTCGTTCTCGTCGCTCGTGATTGGTACTATGAATACTGCTTATCCAGCGGGATGACCGTGGAGTGGATGGAAACGTTCCTCAACTTCTTAAATTGGCCCGTTATGCTCGGTACGGGAGTCCTATCCGCTGTCTGCGCCATCGTCGGCATGCTTATTGGCAAAGCCTTACTTAAAAAACATTTTGTGAAAGCGGGGATAATCTAATGACCCAAACGAAAAGCGAAACAACGCAAGCGAAAACTCCAACGCCGGCGCAGGCTTCGTCATCCCGGCAGCCGAAGGCCGCAAAGAGCGGAACGGCAAGATTGTTGGAGCTCGCTATGACAAAGAAGGCGCTGATGTGCGGCTCAATGGTGCTCTCCGTTATCGCCGCCATCATCAGCTTCGCGCCTCATTTGTCAATTTACTTCATCATTCGGGAGGTCATCAAAGTGCTTCCCAATGTGACGAACGCGGACGCCGGCTACATCATCCGCTGGGGGTGGATAGCCTTTGGCGGAGCGCTCGGCAACATTCTTATTTACTTTGCGGCGTTGATGCTCTCGCATCTTGCCGCGTTCGGCACGCTATATCGCCTGAAGGTGGATTTTGCGTCGCACTTAGCCAGAGTGCCGCTGGGCTTCCACGTTATCATCGGCAGCGGGAGACTGCGCAAAATAACCGATGAGAACATCGAGAAAATTGAAGGCTTCATCGCCCACCAACTCCCCGACCTCGCCGCCGCCATTGCCGCCCCGGTCATGCTCTTCGTTATCCTCTACGCTGTTGATTGGAGATTCGGCCTCGCGACTACTGTCGGCATCATCGTCGGGTTGCTTATCTATGCCAGTATGATGTCAAGTATAGATGCAAAAAACGGTATGGTGCGTTATCAACAATCCCTCGATGAGATGAACAACGCCACAGTCGAGTATGTGCGCGGGATTTCGGTCGTCAAAGTATTTAACCAAACCGTTTACTCGTTCCGAAGGCTGCATGAGTCAATCAAAAACTACACCACTTGGGTCATCAAGTACACGATCTCTATGAAGACCTCATACTCTGCGGCGTTAGCCATCGTGCAGCACGTTTTCCTGTTTATTATGCCCGTGGCCATACTGGTCGGGATGCGGGTTGACTTTACAGACGCCGCCGCGGTGGCGCAGTTTGCGAGCACGGTGTTGTTTTACTTGATCATATCGCAGGCAGCGGGCGGTGTCCTAATCAAAGTTATCTACGCCTCCGGGATGATGATGCAGATAACCAACAATGTGGACGCGATGGACGCGATACTCTCAGAGCCGGAGCTTTCTATCGCCGTAAATCCTAAAACCGTTAAAGAGCACGACGTTGTTTTTGACGCTGTAACGTTCTCCTATGATAAGGACAAAGAGGTCGAAGCGCTATCAGATGTGTCGTTCACCGCAAAGCAGGGCGAGGTAACGGCGCTCGTAGGACCGTCAGGCGGCGGCAAATCTACCATCGCGCATCTGGCGCCGCGCTTCTTTGATGCGACCGGCGGCGCGGTGCGTATCGGCGGCGCGGACGTGCGCGAAATCGATCCGCATACGCTTATGGATAAGGTCAGTTTCGTCTTCCAAGATGTGTATCTGTTCAAGCAGAGCGTCATGGATAACATCAGAATGGGCGACCCGACGGCATCTGACGAACGCGTATATGAGGCGGCGCGAGATGCTCAATGCCATGAGTTCATCGAGAAGCTGCCGGACGGCTATCAAACGATTATCGGCACAAAGGGCATCCACCTTTCCGGCGGAGAAAAGCAGAGGCTCGCTATCGCTCGCGCCATCGTCAAGGACGCACCGATTGTCGTGCTCGACGAAGCAACGGCGTTTTCCGACCCTGAAAACGAACATCTGATACAAAAAGCGTTTGAACGGCTCATGAAAAACAAAACAGTTATTATGATTGCGCACAGGCTGTCAACCGTCATAGGCGCGGACAGAATAATAGTGATAGATGGCGGACGTGTTGTTCAAACCGGAACGCATAGCTCTCTGCTTGCGCAGAGCGGACGTTATGCGGATATGTGGAACGTATACACGCAAACATCAACTTGGAAAATGAGTACCATAAAAGGAGGAGCCCAAAATGCCTAAGCTGCAAAAAATGCTGGAGCTGTCTGATTCCGGCTATAAAGACCTTAAAAAAGCAACATTTGCCTGCACATTGACAAACTTTTCAACGATACTTCCGGTCTGGGCATTGACGTTGTTTATCACGGAACTGATACAACCACTGTTGGGCGGGGAGTTGTCAATAACAAAGCTGTGGTTGCTGTTTGCGGCGGCGGTCGTCGGTACATTCCTCAATTACCTTTGCCAGCGAAACGATTATGAAAAATGCTATGTCGTCGCCTACACGCAGGCGGGACATACCCGTATCTCAGTTGCGGAGCATATCCGGCGGCTGCCGATGAGCGTTTTCAACTCCAAAGACTTATCGGAGCTTACCACTAACGTAATGGGCGATGTCGCCAGCAGTGAACACGTGATGAGCCACATAATCCCGGAGCTGATTGCGAATATCATCTCTATAACGGTTATTTGCATATTGCTCGCCATTTACGATTGGCGAATGGCGGCGGCGATTTTCGTAACCGTACCCGTGGCGTTCGGGATAATCATACTCAGCCGCAAGATATACAGTGGCAGTTCTAAGAAACACGCCGCAATAAAACTCGCGGCATCTGAGCGAGTGCAGGAATACATCGAGGGTATAAAGGTAATCCGTGCCTGCAATATGGACGGAGAGCGCTTCAGCGCGTTGGAAAAGACGCTTCGGGAGATGATGCGGCTTGCGATAAATATGGAAGTGGGCGTTGGAGTGTTCGTCACCGGCGCTCAGGCGATTTTGCAGTGCGGTATCGGGTTGACGGCACTTGTCGGAGCAACACTTTTGACAGGCGGCAAAATAGAGTTCGTCCCGTTTATGCTCTTCCTGATACTTGCCGTGAAGATATACGCTCCGGTTATCTCTGTACTGACGCTGTTGCCGGAGCTGTTCTACTTCCAAATCGGAATTAAAAGGATGCGTGATCTTTTGGCAATAGAGCCGATGACCGGCGACGAAGAAAAAGAGCCCGATGGGTTTGACATAGTATGCGACAATGTGGAGTTCAGCTACAATAAAGACGCTTCCAACACAGAAGACCCGACTATCAGCAGCTTGTCCGTAACGATACCCGCAGGCAGTCTTACCGCTCTCGTGGGCCCCTCAGGCAGCGGCAAAAGCACCGTCTCTCGCTTGATCGCCCGGTTTTGGGATACCGACGCGGGTACGATAACCATCGGCGGCGTTGATGTCAAAACACTTGACCCCGAGCATCTGATGAGCTATATGAGTTTCGTTTTCCAAGACGTGGTGCTGTTCGGCGACACTATCCTCAACAACATCCGCATCGGCAATATGGACGCAACGGACGAACAAGTGCTTGCGGCGGCAAAGTCCGCCCGCTGCGACGACTTCGTCAATCGGCTGCCGGACGGGTACAACACGTTACTCGGCGAGAATGGCGCAACGCTGTCCGGCGGTGAGCGTCAGCGCATCTCCATTGCGCGGGCGCTGCTTAAAGATGCGCCCATCATTTTGCTTGACGAAGCCACCGCAAGCCTTGACCCGGAGAATGAGGCTTCCATCCAGCAGGCGATTTCCACGCTCATCGAGGGCAAGACCGTTCTCGTCATTGCTCACCGTCTGCGAACCATCGCCGGAGCGGATAATATTATCGTTCTCGACAAAGGTCGCGTTGCGGAGCAGGGCAAACACGACGAGCTGATCTCCAAAGGCGGCTTGTACAATAAGCTGTACTCTCTCCAATCGGAGAGCCTCGGCTGGAGTGTGGGGAAATAGGGGAGCAACAAGAATCATTATATAAATATCGGCTTATTGCCTGACAGGAAATCCTCTAAACTGTAGTTGGCGCTGCCGATAATGAGTGACAAAGCTTCGGGATAAATCTGTTTGAAAACAAGACTGCCCCCGACGCCTTTCACCCGGCCGCTCTTTACTTCAATCGCCGTTAGCCGGCTGCCTTTTTTGATGACGAAATCGACCTCGCGGCCCCTGTCGCGCCACCAATAGACCTCAAAGTCTTCCTCTTTAGCTCTGGCGAGCAAGTACGCCCCAACCGCGCTCTCAACGAGCCGCCCCCGGTCAGCAGGGTTGTCAAGCAGACGCCGCCTGTTCGCGCCGGTCGCGTATGTTATCAGCGAGGTGTCGTACACCATGAAACGCGGCGAGCTTTTGCGGCTTCGTATCTGATTGCCCGAATAATTCTGCAAGCCGGTCAGCATATTCGCTTTGCCGAGCAATTCAAGATAGTGCGCCAACGTCACCGTGTTGCCCGCGTCTTGGAGTTGTCCGAGCATTTTGGTAAAGGACAATTCCTGCGCGCTGTACCCGGAACCGAGTATAAAGAGCGAACGGAGCAGCGCGGGTTTTCGTACTTCTTCCATCATCAGGATGTCCTGTGAAATCGTCGGCTCCACGATGGACGCGCCCATATACCGCGCCCACCGCTCCTCGTCTTTTATAAGCGCGGACGCGCCGGGATAGCCGCCGAAGAACAGGAAATCGTCAAGGCTGTATCCGAACGCTTCCTTGCACTCGGCATAACTCCAATGCTGCGAATATAGTAACTCAAAGCGTCCCATCAGGGATTCCGCAAGCCCCTTTTGCAGCAGGAGCGAGGACGAGCCGGTGAGGATTACTTTAAGCGGCACATGAAGCCTGTTGTCCTCGTCCCAAAGGAGCTTGACGATAGGCGACCAGCCTTTGATTTTTTGTATTTCGTCAACAACGAGCAGCGCGTCGCCCGTTTTGGAAAGGGCGCGGGCTTGCTCCCATTCGTTACGCAGCCATTCCGCTGAATTGAGGCCCGGGTCGTCGGCACTGACGAAATGCGTCGGTATTTGCAATGCTTCAACGGTTTGCGTTACTGCCGTCGTCTTGCCCGTTTGTCTTGGCCCGACGACGATTTGAATAAACTTGCGCGGTTCTGTCAACCTTTCCGCGAGTTGTGCCGCCAATTTTCTCCTGAACATGTGTTACCTCCCCGGAAACCGTTCGACATTGGTTTACAATTTACTCAATACATTTTACTATTTACTCATTATGCAAGCTGAATACGGTTTTGTCAAGAGTTCATTGCCGGAATACAAATTCAGAGCTATAATCGACGTATAAAGACGCATAAGCGGGAGGTGCTTCATATGAGTGTTTTGGCGTCGGTTAATAGCTTGACAGTCTGTTATGGGCAAACTGTCGCCGCCCACGACGTATCCTTTGACATCGGCGAGGGGGAAATCGTGGTGATGATAGGTCCGAACGGTTCCGGTAAAACTACTATTGCCGAGTGCTTGGAGGGGTTGCGGAAACCGACGACGGGCAGTATCAACGTCTTTGGGAAAGACCCGCTGACACACCGCAAAGAGATCTATCCGTATTTGGGCGTGCAGCTGCAAGAGGCCGACTACCCGGATAAAATCAAAGTGGAGGAGCTGTGCAGACTGTTTAGCTCGTTTTATGCGGCGCCGGCGGATTATCAGAAGCTGTTGGAACAGCTTGACTTGTACGAAAAAAGAAACCGTTACGTTCGCAAGCTGTCCGGCGGGGAGAAGCAACGGCTGTCTGTTCTCCTTGCTCTGCTGCCGCGCCCCAAGCTGTTGATTTTGGACGAGCTTACAACCGGGCTTGACCCCGAGGTCAGACGAAATATGTGGGATAGCCTTGCGGCGGTACGTGACGCGGGTGTGGGGATTTTGCTGATAAGTCATTATATGGACGAAGTCGCCGCATTGGCGAATCGCATTGTGTTTATGCTCAACGGAAAATGTATTTACAGCGGCGGTCTCGCCGGGCTGAAAACATATGCGGAAGAAACGCTCTCGCCCGAAGATGTGAAGCCCGATATGTCGCTTGAAGAAATTTATCTGGCTCTCGTTCCCAAAAAGGGACGTATAAGCTTGGAGGCGATACTATGAGCAGCAAGGCGTTATGGGCGGCATTCAAGACGGAAACCGTCCTCTATCTGCGGGGGTTCTTCGGACCGTTTTTTTCATTCGCGTTTCCAATAATGATGATACTGTTGTTTGGGAGCATTTACGGGAACGAACCGTCGCAGTTCTTTGACGGACAAGGTTCAATGGATGTCATGATTCCCGCGTGTCTCGGCATAGTTATTGCGGTCGGCGGGCTTATGACATTGCCGTTGCAATTATCCGAGTATCAGGCTAACGGTGTGTACAAGCGATTCGACACTACGCCGGTAGGAAAAGGAAGCATTGTAGCGGTACAAATGCTGCTGTATATTGCTGCCGCCGTGTTGGGTGCGGTTCTGTTGATTGCCGCCGGAAAGCTCATGTACGATATTCGTGTTACAGGTTCGGTTGGCGTCATCATCGCTTTGTTCATATTGTCCTTGTTGAGCATATTCTCAATAGGCTTCCTGATTACCGCAGTATTCAAAAGCTCTAAAGCGGTCAATCTCGTCAGTTATCTGTTGTTCTACCTGATGCTGTTTACGTCAGGCGCAACAATTCCAAGCGAAATTTTCCCGGACGGCGTGAGGCGGTTTGCTGAGATCATGCCTCTGACGCATGTGGTCAACCTTTTCAAACACAGCTTTGCCGGCGACTGGGAGACGGGGGATTTGCGTTCAGTCGTCGTTCTCGCGGTAATCACCTGCGTATGTATCACCATCGGCTCCATATGCTACAGACGCAGGCGGTGGGCGTAAGCGAAACGCAAGACGCTCCGCTCGCTCTGAATGGTTTTCCGCATGCTGACGAAAATAATCTCTGTCCATTCACCTGCAAAAAAATGAAATGATACTCGTAAATGAAATGATCGTGAAAACACAGCAGCCCCCGGAGCGAAAGCTCCGGGGGCTGTTTTTGCACATACGTTACGGTTTTACAGCGTCAATCCGAAATATTTAAGGAACAGCTCCGCGAGTTCCTTTTCCCCCGATACCTCACGCTCGGCGACTGCGCCGCCGTCCACAATTTTCAGCCGGTTCTCTGTGAGTGTGATTCTGCCGGATGGCGTCGGCTTTGTGGCAAATCTCTGCTGTCTGAAAAACGATTGCGGATGCGTCGATGTGTAGTGATTGGCGACCTCGAAGTCGTCCGGCACACATCCGTTGTCCGCGAAAGCGTACATCGGGGAAAAGCACCCGTCCTTATAGCGCGACAAAACATATCCGTAATTTGCGTCATATGTAAAGCGGTATTTATCATCTTCAAATTCCGCCCGCTCCCCGTCGAGCGATCGGAGGATTGGAGTGGAGAGGCCATCGTTTCCGTAACCCACGTCGCAGAGATATGTGTATCCATCCTCAGCTTGCACAACAATAACCTCGTGCAGCAGCGCGGAATATGTGTTGAGGAACGCCGTACGCGCGAGCAGCTGGCGCGGCTCGAAACCGATCTCGCGCAGGACAAGAGTAAACAGGCCGTTCATCTCGAAGCAGTAGCCGCCGCGCCGCCGCGTCACGAGCTTATCGAAAAGCGCGTCCGGCGCGAGCGAAATTGTTTTCCCGGCATAGACGTCGAGGTTCTCAAAGGGGATGTTGTATGCGTGCCCCGTGTGCAGCCGTACGAGCGTTTTAAGCGTCGGGGACGCGTCCCCCGTGTATCCGACGCGGTCAAAGTACGCGGACAGATCCATTGCCGTCGTCTCCTTTTCTCTGCAAAAATCTTTGTGTCCCGTCTCCCGATTCCCCAATTTCCTATTGCGCATCGTTTCCGGCTGCTGTAATATATCCACGTGAGACAGGTGAAACGGGATGCTGTGGTTACGAGGTGTGGTCATTAAAATGTTCTACTTTACAACTCATCCGTCGCCCATCGGATCGCTTACGTTGGCGTGTGACGGAGATAGTCTGATCGGTCTGTGGATCGACGGGCAGAAATACCACGGCTGCGCCATTTTCAAAGCGATGACGGAAAGGGCCGACATACCGGTTTTTGACGCCGTTAAAGAGTGGCTTGCCCGGTACTTTGCCGGTAAAAAGCCGGGTATTTCTGAGGCGCCTCTCTCGCCTGTGGGCAGTGAGTTCCGTCAGAGCGTATGGCGCGCCTTATGTGAGATACCATACGGCGCGGTTACCACATATGGCGATATAGCAAGGGAAATAGCCGGGGGTATGAACAGGAAAAGCATGTCCGGTCAGGCGATAGGCGGAGCAGTCGGCCACAATCCTGTTTCCATAATAATCCCATGTCATCGGGTCGTGGGAGCAAACGGCAGCTTGACGGGATATGCCGGCGGCATTGCCGTTAAGAGGAAGCTGCTTGAACTGGAGGGCGTCGATATGTCCGGGTTGTTCACGCCAACAAAGGGCTCCGCGCTTTGAAGCGCAGCGGCGAAAGCGTAGGCCGCGCCGTCGCCCGCGTCAGTACAAATCATAATAGCGTTTTTGTCGGTTTTTATTATACCATATGACAAAAACATTCACAACTTCACAACACTAAGGGGTTGACAGGCTATATAGATTGTGCTAGAATGAATATAGTCTCCATTTGAGAAGTAATGAGTCCGGTAGCTCGTTGGGCTCATAAACTTACGAGTCACCATTTCGTTCCTTGCATAGTGCATCGGAAAAAAACTCAATATCGCGGGGTGGAGCAGTCCGGTAGCTCGTTGGGCTCATAACCCAAAGGTCGCAGGTTCAAATCCTGCCCCCGCAACCAACAACGCCTTGAAGCCATGCGGTTTCAAGGCGTTCTGTTCGTATGCAACCCGTTTGCAGCAGCCTTACAACCGGCTCGGATAGGCCACACTGCGAACGGATATAATGTGCGAAAAGTTTGCATACTGTATCTCCCTCCGCCGCGTGCTGCCTCGGGTGACTCTGGGGCGGTGCGGCCGCGCCTTACGCGACTGCCATGCCCCATCGTAACGCCTGCTCCAACGCTTCACGCCCGGTAGGCTCACCCTGCATTTTTGCAACCCAAAGCTCTCACCTCGCTTTGTCTCCGCAGGCCACTACAGCTTGACGCCTGTTGCCTCCTGTGTTATCCTGTCCATTAGGAAATCTCTCCCTGCCTTTGGCGATGTTTTGCAAGGGGTTAAATCCCAATACGGATATAAAACATCAGAGAGGTGAACACAATGAAACCATCGCTGTCGATCAAAACACTGTATCGCGCACCTGTGAAGACGATACTGACGTTTGTACTGCTTGCCGCGGTGACATTTGCTTTTTTCTCACAGGTGGGGGAATACGCAATCACGGAACGGGAGCTGGCAAACGCCGCCGGACAGTACATAGGCGTCGGCACGGCGGAGATCGCAGAGGCCCCGGACATAAAGCCCGTCTCGTCTGATTACATGAACGCCGACCCGCGCGTGGCGAGCCGCTACTCCGAGGAGGAGCGGGCGTACTATCTTGACGAGCTGCGGTATCAACCGCTGTCGCGAGAGCAGCTTGACGCCATTTCCGGACTGCCATATATCACATCCTTTGACACGCGCTACATGACGGTCGGCGTCTCAGACACCTATTACCGGCCCGACGACGGAAGCCCGTTCTACAACTATACGACGCGGTGCATCGTCGAGGGGACACTGGCGGAAATCAAATACGGGGCGTCGACCAACCTCATGGGATCCACAGAGGAAGGCGAATTTTATCGCTTCGATTGGCTGGTACTAAACGACTGCACACCCATTGCCGGCGCCGGCGACGATTGGTCGCACGATTACGCGACGCTTTTGGTCGAATCCAATGCTGTCAAGCCTTACATGAGGTCTTCGGTCGGCGGGAGCGAAAGGTCAGTAACATATACGCACGACTACATATACGACACCGCGTATCTGGAAGGCCTGACGCCGGGAAACAGATACGTATTCGTACTGCGGTTCGATCCGCTCGAGGCTTTACCGAATGTCACCGAAGGCCGGCAGAAATATACGCTATATCTGTATGACCACCTTGCGGAACCCTGGTGCGGCTCAATCTGGCCCGTCACCGGCGCGCCCGATGATTATCTGGAGACGGAAGAATACGCGCCGTTGCGCGAGCTTGTCGAGATCACAAACGCCGACATACACACCTTTGACATGGTGTATACGGATGACATGAGCACAATTCCGCGGTTCGCGGAGGGCCAGATGGTGATTGCGGACGGACGCGCCTTGACGCCGGAGGATGGCGCGGGCGGCGCGTCAGTCTGTGTCGTGAGCCGCGATTTTGCCGAAGCGAACGGTCTGGGTGTCGGCGACACGCTCACAGTAAGGCTCGGCACGGAGCTTTTCGAGCAGTACAAGGGACTGGGCGCCGTGGCGGGAACACGCGAGCGGTACAGCCCCGCGGAAAAAGCCGTGACGCTGGAGATAGTGGGCGTCTACGCCGACACGGACGGGGCGAGCGCGCAAGCCAGACAAGCTCACCGGAGCTACTCGGTAAGTACCGTATTTGTACCGAAATCGCTGTTGCCCGTCGATGAGTCCACGTTGGACAAGCACATGTTCTCACCCGCCGAATTCAGCTTCAAGGTGGAAAACGCGTGGGACATACCGGCCTTTTTGGAGGAATCGGCGCCGGCGTTTACGGAAATGGGCCTGACACTCGTATTCTCCGACGGCGGCTGGACCGATATCGTCGATAATTTCCAGTCGGCAAAGCAGCTTTCATTAATCAGGATCGTGATACTGGCGGCAGCCGTCGCCGCCGCGACGGGCTTTACCGTGTATCTGTTTATCGGCAGGAAGAAGAAGGAGTACGCGATAATGCGCGCGCTCGGTACGCCCCGGCATACGTCTGCGCGGGCGCTCACGGTACCGCTTATGGCTGTGACGGCGCTTGCGGTGCTTGTGGGCAGCGCCGTCGCGTGGGTATACACGGTGACGACAGTCGCCGGTGGCGGGACGCTGGCCATGCTGGAGGAACGCTCCGCAAACGCGTCCATTCCTGCGACCGTCGCGATTGGATGTATATTGGGAGAGTTCGCTCTGGCGCTTCTTATCGCCATTGTGCTGCTGCGTCGCATAAGCGCGCTTCCGCCGCTGCTGCTATTACAGGATGGCGGAACCGGACGGGCGGGCGGTAAAAGAGCTTGAACGACGCCATTAAAGGAGCTTGAACGTATGATGTCAGATGGAAAAAGCCATTCGCTTCGATTCGCCCGGCGGTACATATTGCGTCACGCACGGCGTGCCGCCGCGAAATCGGCGCTGGCGCTCTTGCTGGCGGCGCTGCTGATGGGTGCTGTCGGACAGTTTGCGATGATGAAACAGTCATATGCCGATCTGTGTGAAAACACGGTAATCAAGGCTAACTTTGTAGGCGGGGTACAGCTTGCGGCCATGTTGTCGCCTGTGGTAAACGGCTACGCTGTCAATCCGTATTACGAAATCGAAAGAATGTTGGGCATAAATTTTAGCGCGAAAAGTATCGTCATCACAAACGACATAGCGCGGTATACCGGGGAGAAACCGGAGATAGAGTACGCCGACGGCTACGACGCCTCGTGCATGGGTAAGCTCGGAACCGTATTCGTCGTCGGTAAAGAGCTGCTGGCGCAGTACGGGCTTGCATTAGGCGACACGGTTGAAGCATACCTACCAGTTGAATATTTGAATGCAATCCGGGATTATATTGAGGGCATCAGAACGAGCCATCCGGAGTATACCTACAGCGACGGCGAAATGCTGAAAATATTCAGCGACGGCGTACTCAAAACGACTGGTGTGCGGACGGTCACGTTCACGGTGGCGGGCGCGGTATCGACGCCGTCCGGCAGGTACGACACGGCGGTGTTCGCGCCGGGAACAAATGACATAAGCGGCATCCTCAACAGCAGTACGACGACGGTCGCTGTTGCGGAGTTGACGCTGGCCGACTACCGGCTCGCTGATGAACTGCGCGATTTCGGCGAAAACATGGCGAGATGGAGTGTCCTGAATGAAGTCGATTTCATCATGGACACGAGCAAACTGGAGAGCCCCATAAAGACGCTGGAGCTGCTCACCGCGCTGTACCCTATAGCTGCCGCGGCGGCGCTGCTGATTGGCGGGTTTCTATGCGCTCTCGTCATCTTCCAATCGTCGAAGGACGCGGCTATTATGCGCGTACAGGGTACGACAAAGCGCAAGACGCGCGCGATACTGGCGATTGAACAGATATTTCTTGGCGTCGCGGGACTGGCGCTCGGCGCCTGCGCGCTGCTGGCGTACAACGGTTCGGGGCTGACGGCAATAGCGGGGGACCTCACGCTCTTTGTCGGGCTGTACTTCGCGGTCGTCGCCATCGCGGCCACATTCAGCTCCGCCGCCGCGACGCACAAAAACGTGTTGGAGCTTTTGCAGACAAAGGAATAATGGGGGTAATCACTTATGTCAACGCTGTCAATGGAAAAGGTCTCGTATAAGTACCGCAATTCGGGAGCGGCCGCCGTCAAGGAGGCGATGTGCGCGTTTGAGCCGGGGCGTCTGTACGCCGTCGTCGGGCCCAGCGGGTCGGGGAAATCGACGCTGCTGTCCATGCTTGCCGGTCTAGACCTGCCGACGGAGGGCCACGTACGCTACG
>JAISXU010000059.1 GCA_031270395.1 Oscillospiraceae bacterium | reverse complement strand
ACGGGCAACCGCAAAACAGGCGCATTATGACCATGCCTTTTCATGATCGTTTTGTGCCTGAAATGAAACGAAAGGCATGGTCATAATAATATGGGCAAGACAGGCGTACTTTTCGGGCGTTTGATGCGCCACATTCTGCGCAGTCCGGACACGATTATCACAGTCGCGATGGTACCGATCGCGATGATGCTGCTGTTCGTCTATGTGTTCGGCGGCGCGATAAAACCGAGTCTCGGCGAAAACGTGAATTATGTGAGCTATATGCTGCCCGGCATACTGCTGATGGCGATTGCGAGCGGCATATCCTACACGGCGTTCCGCATGTATGGGGACAGGGAAAAGGGGATATTTCAGCGGTTGCGCTCTATGCCGATACCGCGCTCGGCGGCGCTGTGGGCGCACGTGCTGACCTCGCTCGTGTCGAATATGCTTACGGTCGCCATCATATTCGCCGTCGCCTTGCTTATGGGCTTTCGATCCGGCGCGGGAATTTTGGAATGGCTAGCGGCTATTGGGATACTCACGCTTTTCACGCTTGCGCTGACGTGGGTCGCGGTCGTCCCCGGCATAACGGCAAAAACAGTTGAGGGAGCGAGCGCGTTTTCCTACCCGCTGATGTTTCTGCCGTTTATCAGCTCGGCGTTCGTGCCGACTGAAACAATGCCCGCCGCCATTCGGTGGTTCGCTGAAAACCAGCCCGTGACGTCGATCGTGGACACGGTTCGCGCTCTGCTGAACGGTCAAGCCGTCGGGAGCGGAATATGGGTTGCGCTCGCGTGGTGCGTCGGCGTCGGCGCGGCGTTCTGGGCGCTGGCGGTGAGAGCGTACAGACGTAATGTGTGATAAGCCCGTGAGGACGATACGACACAGTCGTAACAAACGAAATGTAACGAAATGTGAACGAAATGTTATTCAATAGCAGGCTATTGACATTCCTTTTTCATTGAAGTATAATAGCTGGTGCTTGGAGGTTGGCGATATGCGACGCGAAACTTGCGGGAATTTGATAAAACAAATCCACGATGCGGTAGGTAAGCGCGTAAACAACTTGCTGCGCGAGGATGGTCTGACGTTTACGCAGATACGCGTCCTCATGGAGTTGGGCGAGCATGGCGGGGAAGCCGTATCGCTGAAGGAGCTGGAGCGTCTTTTCCACGTCGCTCAGCCGACGATCGTCGGAACAGTTCGACGGCTTGAGGCAAAAGGGCTTGTGGAGGGCTTCATTTCGCCGGAGGACAACCGGGTGAAGCTGGTAAAGCTCACGGAATCCGGCGGACAATTCCGCGAAGCAAATATGCGGGCGATTGATGAGATGGAAAACCGCCTGACCTCCGCTCTGACTGAGTCCGAACGGCTCGAATTTCTGCGTATGCTCCGTACTGTCCACGAAAGTATAAAATAACAGCGCATTACACAGCGATAGCAAGGGCAAAGTACGGTCGATACAATAGCCCGCTATCAATATCACGCTATTGTAACAGGAGAGGCTTATGAACGAAAAAACAAAGTACACCGGTATAGAGCTTATGGGAGAAGCGCCGGTGGGAATGGCGATTATCCGGCTTGCGCTGCCGATGGTCGCGGCAATGCTCGCGCAGTCCATCTACAATATGACCGACATGTTCTTTATCGGGCAGACAAAGGACCCAAACATGGTCGCGGCGGTCTCGCTTGCGTATCCGCTGTTTATGCTGTCGCAAGCGCTGGGAAACATTTTTGCCACGGGCGGTTCGAGTTATATTTCGCGTATGCTTGGCGCGGGGGAGCGGGGGGAGGTCCGCAAGACCTCGGCGGTGTCGTTCTACCTCTCGTTCGGCATCGGGTTGCTGCTGACCGCCGCGCTCTGGATTTTCAAGACGCCTGTGCTTCGGTTGATCGGCGCGAGCGACGCGACGTTCACCTATGCGGACGATTACCTCTCCGTTGTTATCCTGTTTATGGCGTTCGCGGCGGCGGGCGCCGTGATGAGCGGGCAAATGCGGAGCGAGGGCGAAACAAAAAAGGCGATGACACTCCAGCTCATCGGTATTGTCCTGAACATCGTCCTTGACCCGATTTTGATACTCTGGCTGAAAATGGGTACGGCCGGCGCGGCGTGGGCGACGGTCGCCGGGCAATTCGTCTCATACGTCTACGGAATATTCTACTTCGTTTCAAAAAAGACGGTTTTATCTATAAAGCTCTCCGATTTCAAACCGAATAAAAACATGCTGCTTCGGGTTCTGTCCATCGGTATCCCGGCGGGTATAAGCAATATCATCATGAGCTTGTCGAATATTTTGGGCAACCGCATGGCCGCAGAATACGGCGATCACATCGTGGCGGGCAACGGTGTCCAGATGAGAGTCGCAAGCCTGATCTTTATGCTGGTGTTTGCGCTTGTGCAGGGTTATCAGCCATTTGCCGGATACAACTTCGGCGCGAAACGCTTTGACCGTCTGCGCAAGGGTTTCAAGCTGACGCTCATCTACTCAACGGGACTTTGCATCGTCGGGAGCGTACTTCTCACGCTGTTCGGCGATAGCTTTATACGCTTCTTCATTGACGACGCGCAGACTATCGCGGCGGGCTCTAAAATACTGAGCGTGTTTGTGTGGGGACTGCCGTTTGTCGGAGCGCAGGTGACGCTCATGGTATCGTTTCAGGCGTTCGGTATGCCCATTCGGTCGTCGGTGGTCACGATGGGGCGGCAATTACTGTTCTACGTCCCGCTGCTGTATCTGCTGAATCATCTCTTCGGCTTTGACGGCTTCGTTTGGGCGCAGCCGGCCGCCGATATTTTGACGACGGGCATAGCCGGCGTACTCGGACTGTCGCTTATTAAGCTTATGCGCGGCATCGTCCGCACGGACTGCGCTAAGCTCGGAGCGTCGTAAACTCCGCTCCTCGCCCGCTCCGTCGTGCGTCCTCTCCGAAACGAACCCACTTCGTTGGGCTTCGTTTCGGTTTTGGACGGGGACGGAGAGGAGGAGCCCCGTAGCGAGCGAGCGTTCGGCTTTAGCCGGAAGCGAGCTTAGCGAAGTCCGTGAGGATGACACCGTGAGGACGAAGCGGTTGTTTTTTTGTGCGGATTCGCCTATAATCGTTTTGGGGACACCTCCGCGCGGCAAGCGGTATGGTTTCATCTCCGAATACATCGGGAGGCGGCAATGCTTGAAGAAAAATCCGGCTCAATGACTGAAAACACCCGGAGTGTTATTCCGGCGCGCAAGCCGGACGCGTCGCGCGGTTGTGATCTCACCGGCAGAGTGTGCGTCTCGACAGTCGCGTACGACGCGCGCGCGACCGCGCTTGAATACGGCTTGGGTATAGAGCTCGCCGAGTTCTGCACGGCGTACAATATGGATGTGGACTTTGGCAAGTGGGATCGCATAGCGCGGGACAGCATGGAGGGGATAGATCTGCGAGTGTTTCACGCGCCATTCAACGAGCTGTGCCCGGCGGCGATAGACCCACTCGTCGCGGACGTCGCGCGCCGCCGCTACGCTCAGGCGTACCGTCTCATGGCGGGTTACGGTATTGACAGGATGGTCGTACATTCCGGCTACGTACCGCTCATCTATAATAAAGAATATTTCGCAGGGCGGTCAATCGAGTTCTGGGGTGAATTTTTGCGGGATAAGCCCGGAGATTTCACGCTGCTGCTGGAAAACGTCATGGAGGACTCGCCGGATATGCTGCGCGATATCGTCAGGGGAGTGGGCGACAAGCGTATGCGGCTCTGTCTGGACATCGGGCACGCGGGAACCATAGTCTCGGATTTACCTGTGGACGGCTGGATTGACGGCGTGTCGGAATTTCTGAAGCATGTGCATGTCCACAATAATTTCAGACTGAACGACGACCACAATCCGCCCGGCGAGGGACTCATTGACGCGGCGGCGGCGCTTAGGAATATAGCGGGGTTGGGCAGCGGCATCACTTTTACGCTGGAGGCGCGCCGCGGACGGGAGAGCGCCGAATGGCTCCGGGATAATGGCTTCCTCCCGCCGCACACGGGCGCGGCGCCGTCCCCCGAATATATGTGAGGAGAAATGCTGATGGATATAGCGTATACCACGAGCGGAACATGCGCCTACAGAATAGACGTCAAGGTTGAGGACGGAATATTGGCGGACGTGCGGTTTTACGGCGGCTGCAACGGCAATCTGAAGGGTATCACTGAGCTCGTAAAGGGCATGAGGGCGGACGAGGCCGCCGAGCGCCTGCGCGGGATACGGTGCGGCGGACGCCCCACGTCATGTCCGGATCAACTCGCTCGTGCGATTGACCGGCTGTCGGAGCGGCAGCGCGGGCATGACGGCTGACGACATGGGCTTGCAACCCCACGCCGGCCGTGTCAGGCGGTAGTCCCCATGCCATCAGGCCGGGGCTTGGGCGTCGCCGTTCAAACGGCATATTCCGCATGGAAAGACATATACTTATCCGAGAACGCCCGCGCACGCGGGGAGGCCGGATAGGAGTGACTTTTTTGGAAAAATTTACTAACCGCGTCGAGCTGCACGGAATCCCGGCCGAACCGCCCCGTTTCTCGCATTTCGGGGGGAGAGAGAGCTTCTGCACGTTCCCTCTGGAGGTCGCGCGGCTGTCCGGCGCCGCCGACAGAATAAATATCGTAGTCGAGGAATCCGGCGTCGCCTCGCTTGCCGAGACGGACTTCGAGCGGCGCGACCTCGACGTGACGGGCGAGCTCCGCTCATATAACAATACGTGCGGCTCCGGAAACCGGCTGGTTATCTCCGTTCTCGCGAAGCGTCTCGCCTTCACACAGGGTCCGGATAGGAATTATGTCGCGCTAACCGGGGCCTTGTGCAAACCTCCGATACTCCGGCAGACGCCGCTGGGCAGTACAATATGCGACCTCCTGCTGGCGGTACCGCGGCGTGCGGCTCGCCGGGACTATCTGCCCTGTATCGCGTGGAATCGCGCGGCGCGTCTCGCGGCTGCGCTGTCCGTCGGGGACACTATAGCTCTGGAGGGCCGGATACAGAGCAGGAGATATACAAAAACCGAAAGCGGGGTCAGTGCGGAGCGCACCGCGTTCGAAGTCTCCATACGCGAGCTGGAGCATATCCAATGACAAAACAAAAAGGAAACGCCCCAAATTATTGGTATCACAGCGTTTCCCGTGCGTTTGTGGTGGGCCTTGCAGGACTCGAACCTGCGACCACCCGGTTATGAGCCGGAGGCTCTGACCAACTGAGCTAAAGGCCCACGATCATCCGCCACAGAGGTACTGCCGCTTGCGGCAATACCTCCTGATGCTGATGGCTCCCCAAGTTGGACTCGAACCAACGACCCTGCGGTTAACAGCCGCATGCTCTACCGACTGAGCTATTGAGGAATATTCCGAAACAGAGACGACCGCGCTCCGCAATTCCGGCGCCGCCCGTTTTTGCCCGGCCGCGCGCCCCGGTGCGCTTAACGCATGTCTAAGCTCCGACACGCCGTATACTACCATACATATCTCTCCATGTCAATATCTTTTTTCCGGGAATCATTTCGTTTGTCACGGCGAAGCCGTAACAAACGAGTTACGAAGGGTTGGATCTCGCCGTGCGCGGCTCGCAGAGTGTCAGTAGATGGAAATGAATTCCATCTACTGACTTAGTATAACAATTTTTGCTCCGTCGCACGGGGCGCACTCCTTCGCAAAAATTCTTTTCGCCACAGGCGAAAAGGACGAAAGAGCGAAAATGGGTACATGCGAAATTAGTCAAAAAATGGGTGTAGATATTTATTTATGGTAAATGAGAAAGGAACGATGGATTGGACAGGGAAAAGCAATGCGTCAGGAAAGGCTTTTCGACGTCAGACGACCATAGGTTGCTTTCCACCTTTGAC
>JAISXU010000057.1 GCA_031270395.1 Oscillospiraceae bacterium | reverse complement strand
GTCAAAGGTGGAAAGCAACCTATGGTCGTCTGACGTCGAAAAGCCTTTCCTGACGCATTGCTTTTCCCTGTCCAATCCATCGTTCCTTTCTCATTTACCATAAATAAATATCTACACCCGAAAAATTTCATCATACACCCCAAAAATTTCACTGTATTGACACACCGGCGCGGATGTGTTACACTACCCGTCTGCGTGATAATATCGGCGTTTATTTAAGCGCGGCTTCACGCGGCTTTAACCGTTACTATTATATAAGAAAGGAGGCTCATCCGAAATGCCGACGTTAAATCAGCTCGTCAGGAAGGGCAGGCAGACCCAGACGTACAAATCAGCGTCTCCGGCCATGCAAAAGGGACTTAACACACTTAGAAACAGAGAGACGGAGCTCCCGTCGCCGCAGAAGCGCGGCGTGTGTACGGCTGTCAGAACGCAGACGCCCAAGAAGCCCAACTCCGCGCTGCGCAAGGTCGCGCGTATCAGGCTCACAAACGGGTACGAGGTCACCGCCTACATTCCCGGCATCGGGCACAATCTGCAAGAGCACTCGGTCGTGATGATTCGCGGCGGGCGCGTCAAGGATCTGCCCGGCGTGCGTTACCACATCATACGCGGCACGCTGGACACACAAGGCGTGGCGAAGCGTATGCAGGGGCGCTCAAAGTACGGTGCGAAACGCCCGAAGGCGGGCAAGTAGCGCGACGGAGAGGGCAAAAACAAAACAAATTGCCATATCGGGGTGCGGATAATGTGCCTGACGGCTATCGCATCCGCCTTATCGAGTGGATAACATATAATTGTTACCTCGGCGATAGGGCAAGAAACGGCGTCGCGAGCTTAGCGCAGTCCGCGACGACGAAGTACCTGTGAAATTCATTTTATATGAAGGAGGGAAGTACAGTGCCCAGAAGAGGTAACGTACCAAAGCGAGAGGTTCTGCCCGACCCGCTGTACAAGTCGGTGTACGTCACGCGGCTTGTCAACAGCATAATGCACGACGGCAAAAAGGGCGTCGCGCAAAAGATAGTGTACGGCGCGTTTGACATCATAGCGGAAAAGACGGGCAAGGAACCGCTGGACGTCTTTACGGCGGCTATCGAAAACATCATGCCCACGCTGGAGGTCAAGGCCCGCAGAGTGGGAGGCGCGACGTATCAGGTGCCGATAGAGGTCAGGCCGGACAGGCGAAGAACGCTGGGACTGCGCTGGCTGACGAGCTACGCCAGAGCCCGCAACGAAAAGACGATGCGAGAACGGCTCGCAGGCGAGCTCATGGATGCCGCAAACGGCACGGGCGCGGCGGTAAAAAAACGCGAGGACACACACCGCATGGCGGATTCAAACAAAGCTTTCGCGCACTACAGATGGTAACGACGCGGGTCTTTTTCGCCATTGGGGATACTATTTTAGGAGGAATCAACGGCAATGCCGAGGCAGCATCCGCTGGAAAAAACCAGAAATATTGGCATTATGGCGCATATTGACGCGGGAAAGACCACAACCACGGAGCGCATACTGTTCTATACCGGCCGCACACACAAGCTCGGCGAGGTACACGAGGGCGCCGCGACAATGGACTGGATGACGCAGGAGCAGGAGCGTGGCATAACCATCACGTCCGCGGCCACGACCTGTTTTTGGAACGATCACCGCATCAATATAATAGATACGCCCGGACACGTGGACTTCACGGTGGAGGTGGAGCGCAGTCTGCGCGTCCTCGACGGTTCCGTGACCGTGATGTGCGCCAAGGGCGGCGTGGAACCGCAGTCGGAGACGGTGTGGCGCCAGGCCGACCACTACAACGTGCCGCGCATGGTGTACGTCAACAAGATGGACATCATGGGCGCGGACTTCTTCAACGTCATACGGATGATCGAGGACAGGCTGAAATGCAACGCGGTGCCCATCCAGCTCCCCATAGGGGCGGAGGCGGACTTCAAGGGCATAATCGACCTCGTCGAGATGAACGCCGACGTCTACTACGACGACCTCGGACGCGATATGCGCGTGGAGGAGATACCGGAGGACATGAGGGCGCAGGCGGAGGAATACCGCGCGAAGCTGCTCGAGGCCGTATCGGATTTCGACGACGGCATTATGGAAAAATACCTGGAGGGTCAGGACGTGCCCGCGGCGGCCGTGAGAGCGGCAATACGCAAGGCGACTATCGCGGTCGATATGATACCCGTCGTGTGCGGCACGTCGTACCGCAACAAGGGCGTACAGAAGCTGCTTGACGCGATAGTCGATTATCTGCCGTCCCCGCTCGACGTGCCGGACATGCAGGGCTCGCCCGTGGACGGCTCCGACGTCAAGATCACGCGGCCGGCGTCCGACGACGCGCCCTTCTCGGCGCTCGCGTTCAAGATCATGACCGATCCGTATGTCGGAAGACTGTCGTTTTTCCGTGTGTATTCCGGCAGCGCGCAGGCCGGCTCGTCCGTGTACAATTCGACAAAGGGCCAGCGCGAACGGCTCGGAAGGATACTCCAAATGCACGCCAACCACAGGGAGGACATCACCGAGGTGTTCTCCGGCGATATCGCGGCGGCCGTCGGGCTGAAAAACACCACCACGGGCGACACGCTCTGCGACGAGAAATCGCAGATCATACTTGAATCGATGGAGTTCCCGGAGCCGGTCATCCGCGTGGCCATAGAGCCCAAGACAAAGGCCGGTCAGGAGAAGATGGGCGTAGCGCTCCAGAAGCTCGCCGAGGAGGACCCGACGTTCAGGACGTACACGGATCAGGAGACCGGCCAGACCATTATCTCCGGCATGGGCGAGCTCCACCTCGAGATCATAGTAGACAGGCTGCTCCGCGAATTCAAGGTAGAGGCGAACGTAGGCAAGCCGCAGGTGTCCTACAAGGAGACCATACGCCGCAGCGCCGACGTAGACCACCGGTACGTCCGTCAGACCGGGGGCAAGGGCCAGTACGCGCACGTCAAGCTCACTGTAGAGCCGAACGAGCCGGGCGCGGGTTACGAGTTTGTCAGCAAGATCGTGGGCGGCGCCATACCGAAGGAGTATATACCGTCGGTAGACGACGGCATCCGCGGCGCGATGGAGGCCGGAGTTCTCGCGGGGTATCAGGTAGTGGACGTCAAGGTCACGCTCTATGACGGCTCCTTCCATGAGGTGGACTCATCCGAGCTGGCGTTTAAGATAGCGGGCAGTCAGGCGTTCAAGGAGGCCACGCACAAGGCGGATCCCGTGTTGCTCGAGCCTATCATGAAGGTCGCCGTGACGGCGCCGGAGGACTACATGGGCGACGTCATGGGAGATATAAACGCGCGACGCGGTCAGATTACGGGCATGGAGACGCGCAGCGGCGCGGCGCAGATAGACGCGACGGTGCCGCTCTCCACGATGTTCGGATACTCCACGGATTTGCGCTCGCGCACACAGGGGCGCGGCAACTACACGATGGAGCCGAGTCACTACGTCGAGCTGCCGAAATCGCTCCAGCAGGAGCTCATAACGGGGAAAAAATAGTTTCGTGCAGACGAAATTATTCCGACGCAAAAACACTTGCAAAGCAGTAAAAAATACGGTATACTGCCCGCATTGATATAAAAATAAAAAATCCGCATAATTTCGGATATGACTGTTTAATTATTTAAGGAGGATGCCTAAAATGGCCAAGCAGAAATTTGAGAGAACCAAGCCTCACGTCAACATCGGTACGATCGGCCACGTCGATCACGGAAAGACCACGCTGACGGCCGCCATAACGAAGTACCTGTCTTTTCAGGGAAAGGCGAAATTCGAGGCGTACGACATGATCGACAAGGCGCCGGAGGAGCGCGAGCGCGGCATAACGATCAACACCGCGCACGTCGAGTACGAGACGGACGCGCGCCACTACGCGCATGTGGACTGCCCGGGGCACGCCGACTATATCAAGAACATGATAACCGGCGCCGCGCAGATGGACGGCTCTATACTCGTCATCGCCGCGTCCGACGGGCCGATGGCGCAGACGCGCGAGCACATCATCCTTGCCCGCCAGGTTGGCGTGCCGGCGATCGTGGTGTTCCTGAACAAGGTCGATCAGGTTGACGACGAGGAGCTGCTCGAGCTCGTCGAGATGGAGGTCCGCGAGCTTCTCACAAAGAACGAGTTCCCCGGCGACGATATCCCGATCATCAAGGGCAGCGCTCTCCACGCTCTGGAGTCCGAGTCCACCGACGTCAACGCGCCGGAGTATGCCTGCATCAAGGAGCTCATGGACGCGGTAGACTCCTATATCCCGACGCCGGAGCGCAAGTCCGACATGCCGTTCCTGATGCCCGTCGAGGACGTGTTCACGATAACGGGCCGCGGCACGGTGGCGACGGGCCGCGTCGAGCGCGGTAAGGTCAACATGAACGACAAGGTACAGATAGTCGGTCTCATGGACGAGCCGCGCGAGACCACCGTCACCGGCATAGAGATGTTCCGCAAGCTGCTCGACTACGCCGAGGCGGGCGACAACATCGGTACGCTGCTGCGCGGCATCGCCAAGACGGAGATCGAGCGCGGGCAGGTGCTGGCAAAGCCCGGCTCAATCAAGCCGCTGACGAAGTTCAAGGGGCAGGTCTACGTCCTGTCCAAGGAGGAGGGCGGGCGCCACACGCCGTTTTTCAACAACTACCGCCCGCAGTTCTACTTCCGCACGACGGACGTCACTGGGATAATCAAGCTGCCCGAGGGCACGGAGATGTGTATGCCCGGCGACAACATCGATATGGACGTCGAGCTAATAACCCCGATCGCCATTGAGCAGGGACTCCGTTTCGCCATCCGGGAGGGCGGCCGCACAGTGGGTTCCGGCGTCGTCATCGGGGTAAACGAATAGAACGCGAATAGAAGGGCGACGCGACGAAGCGTTTGCGTAACCGAAAGACGGCGGGCAGGGCTATATCAGAGCCTCTGTCCGCCGTTAATATTTATATGTGTCTCTCCCCTACAGGCGCGGTACAGCCGGCGAGTGAGGGGATCACTCATAGTACCCTGCGGTTGATTTTATCAGGCCCGCAAACTGTTCCTCGTCGTGGCCGTACCAGAGCTGCGCGCCGGTCTCGGCGGCGAAGTCGGCCGCCCACTCGATTGTGCGGACAAATCCGTCGGCGTCGTACATATTTCCGGCGAGACGGACGGGCGGCCCCACGTTCTCGCGGTTGTACACCGCGTCGCCCGCGAGCAGCAGCTTCCCTGTTTTAGGCAGCTCAACGAACAGCCCGAGCATTCCGAAGGAGTGTCCGGGGCCCATGTTATATATATCTATTCCGGGTAATACGGATCGAACGCGCTCCGCCCGCGCGACGACGGCCCAGTCGGGCTTTGATGCCAGCCACACGGCAATATCGCCGAGTGAACCCGCTTGAGCATCGCCCTGCGCGTACAGCTTCAGCCGCTGCGTGAGCTCGTCCTCGTGGATGTACACCTTCGCGTTCGTGAACATCTCCAGAAACCCGGAGTGGTCGGCGTGCAGATGTGATATGACGAGATGGGATATATCGCCCGTGCCAACGCCCAGCGCCGCGAGGCGGCACACGATGTGATCCTCCGGCCTCATGGAGAAGTCCCTGTATATCATCGGATGCTGGCGGCGCGCGTCCGTGTGACACCCGGCGTCAAGCAGCACCAGGCCCTCCGGGTGGTCGATCAGGACGCTCCAGATGGGCGCCGTCTGCATTTCGGACGGGTCGGCGCCGGCTATCGAATTGCTCTTAGGCCCGACGAGCTTGCCGTTTTCCATCACATACAGCTTCATATCCCAGACACCTCCAATTATCGAATAATTTCGTTTGTTACGACACAGCCGTGACAAACGAACGTTTTCGGTTGTCGATTGCCGGCTTGATCTCCGTGCCCGCCTGCATGTCGCGCAGGGCGTCGTTGACGTCCTCGAGCGCGTACTTTTTTGAGACTATGTCCGCAAACGGGTATCGGCCGCGCCGCGAGCGGATGAATTCAAGCCCCTTGTAGAAATGCGATATGATGGCGCCGCCCGAGCCGATGATCTGCAAATTGCGCTGCAGGACGGCGGCGGGGTTAAACGTGATCTCGGACGGGGACGTCTGTCCCAGCACGAGGTACCGCCCGCCCTTCGCGAGCATATCCACGCCCTCGGCGAACGCCGGCGGATACCCGGAGCACTCGACGACGAGCTCCGGCCCGCGCCCTCCCGTGAGCGAGCGGATGATCTCGCCCCGCGCGGCGGGGTCTTTTATCTCGTCGATATTTACCGTATCGTCCGCGCCCCACCGCTTTGCGAGCTCCAGACGTCCGGCGGGAGCGCCGACGACTATCACCCTCCCCGCCCCCATCTCGCGCGCGAGCAGCGCGGAGTACAGTCCGACGGGTCCCGCGCCCTGCACGACGACGCTCGACGCTATATCAATTCCGCCCAGCTTCTCAAAGCCGGCGACGACGCTGCGGAACGCGCAGGCCACGCCTATGGCCTCCTCCTCGGTGAGCTCGTCGGGAAGCTTAATGACCTTTGTGCGCGGGACGACGTACTCGTACTCGGCGAAGCCGCCCATCAGCTTCTCCGGCGGGGCCATGCCGTAGCCTATGCGGTGTGAGCACATCATGGGCTTGCGCAGTATTTCGCAGTCGTAACACTCGTAGCAGTCGGCGTGCGCCCACATTATGCGGTCGCCCTCGCGCAGGGGCTGGTCGGCGGCGTCCTTCACCCGACCGCGTCCCAGCGCCGCGACGCGCCCTATGACCTCGTGTCCCATTATGTACGGCGTCGGCGCCTTGATCCCCATCTTGCCGTGCCAGATGTGCAGATCGGAGCCGCATATGCCCGCCATCTCAACCTTTACGAGTATCGCCCTGTCCTCAAGAGCGGGGATGGCCACCTCGCGGATTTCGAGCGGCGCGCCGTACTCCGGGAGTACCGCCGCCTTACACGTTTTGGGTATATCCGCCATGATATTTACCGCCTTTCAAATAGTTTTGTCGCGGGTTATGGCTTATGTCCTCGCCCTCCGCTAATTGAAGCGTGTGAGAGCGGCGCGTTTACCTTAAGCCGCCGTATCGATTATAATTACGTGCGCGCGTTTTGTACAATATATTTTTTAACTCTCGTAATAAGAATTTCTTATATATAATGAATAGACTATACGGTGAATTTGGAATATAATTGAGCATGTTATCCAAACGCTAAATTACTAATTTAAATTGAAAGGATGCTGACATATGATAAAGACACCGCCTATCGCCTCCATGACGGACGCGTTCTCCGTCAAAGGAAAAAATGTCGTGGTTACGGGAGGAAACAGAGGTATCGGTCTGGGTATCTCACGGGCGTTCGCGCAGAGCGGAGCGAACGTCGTGATCCTCTGCCGGAACGAGAGCTCGGGCGCGGCCGTCGCCGACAGTCTCAAGGAATACGGGGGGCGTTACGCCGGCTTCGGCTGCGACATCTCCGACCACGCCGCCGTAGTCGCCGCGGCAAAGAAGGTCTACGGCTTCTTCGACCACATCGACGTGCTCGTGAACAACGCGGGCGTCGCCACCACCACGCCGTTCCTCAGCGAAAAGGGCCTCGACGAGTGGCACAGGGTCATAAACACGAATCTGCACGGAGTAGCCAACGTGGTACACGAGCTTGTACCCGGGATGCGCGACAGCGGGCTCGGCGGCAGCATAATCAACATCTCGTCCGTCGGCGGACAGCGCGTGTCAAACTCCAAGGACCACGAGAATTCGCCTTACAACGTGTCGAAGGCGGGCATAGACATCTTCACGCGCTATCTGGCGATAGTCCTCGGCGACTATGGAATACGCGTCAACTGCATCGCCCCCGGCCCGACGCACTCCGACCTCGACGCCGATCTGCCGCCGAGCGCCATAGAGATGGTGGAAAAGGGTATGCCGGCGCACCGCTTCGGGGAGCCTATTGAGATAGGCGCGATGTGCGTGTTCCTCGCGTCCCCCGCCGGCGTCCAGATCACCGGCCTCGTCGCCCAGCACGACGGCGGGCTGATGTGCATTTCATGAGAGGTACTGACGCCGTTATGGATGCGAGCTATTTATTCGCTCAAAATTTCCTGAACACGAAATTTGAGGATTTGCCGGCGGAGGTCGTCGCGGAGACGCGCAATCAGGTTCTCGACTTCATTGGCGTCGCGCTGGGCGGCTCCGACAAGAGCGCCGCACGGGAGATACGGCAGTTGTATAACGACTGGGGCGGCAAGCCCCACGCCACGGTCATCGGCTGGGGCGACGAGCTGCCCGCGGCCCACGCCGCGCAGGTCAACGCGACGCAGGGCCACAGTCTCGACTACGACGACGTACACGAGGCTGCCACGATGCACCCCGGCGTCGTCACTATAACGACGGCGCTCGCGATAGGGGAATACCTCGGCGGCATAAGCGGCCGTGACTTCATTCAGGCGGTGGCCGTGGGCGGGGACATGATATCGCGCCTCGGTCTCGCCACGCGCCCCGGCAAGAGCATACACCCGTTCGGCTGGCACTTCACGACGCTGGGCGGCTTCATGGTCTCGGCGGCCGTGGCCGGAAAGCTCCTCGGGCTCGATGCGGACGGGATAGTCTCGGCGATAGGTATCGGCTATCACCAGTGCTCCGGCAACGGACAGGCCGTCACCGACGGCGTACTGACAAAGCGCATGGGCCCGGGCTTTGCGGTCTGCGGCGGCATAAAGGCCGCGTTTCTGGCCAAGATGGGCGTCACGGGCGCGCGGGGCGCCATCGAGGGCGAAAAGGGCTTCTATCGCGTGTACCACGGCGGCGACTACTCGCCGGAACGTCTCACGGGGGAGCTGGGCAAGCGTTGGGAGTCGGCAAATATCTCCATAAAGCCGTATCCGTCCTGCCGGGGGACGCACCCGTTCATCGACGCGGCGGAGCAGATACGGCGCGAGCATCCGTTCACGCCGGAGGAGATCGAAAAAATAGACATATTCTGCGGCAAGGGCACGCTGGGACTGCTGTGCGAGCCGTTCGAGGCGAAAATAAGGCCGCGCAATCCCGTTGACGCGCAGTTCTCGGTCCCGTGGGGCGTCGCCGTCTCGCTCACTCGCGGACGTCCCGGCCTCGGCGATTATACCGACGAGGCGATAGCGGACGGGGCGGTACTCGCGGCCGCGGCGAAGATAGAGGTGACAAACGACCCCGCGCTTGACGGCACGGGCCTTGAGCCGGCGACGGTGGAGGTGGCGCTGCGCGGCGGTCGGCGTCTGTCGGCGCATGTGGAGCTCGCCACGGGCTCGCCGGGCAATATGCTGAGCTATGACGACGTGGTGGAGAAATTCCGCGGCTGCCTGAGCGCCGCGGGGCGGCGGCTGCCCGACGAAAAGGCGGACGGTCTGGTTGAATTTGTCCGCTCGCTGGAGAGCGCCGGCGACGTGAGGGAGCTGTTTAAGTGCGCGGTGTTTTAATGGTTGGGCGTTGCGCACCCCCGGATGACAGCGGGCGAAGGCATTGACGCTCAGACAAATCCGCGCCGTGGCGGTGCTGGTTATCACGGTTGCTTTTATCGCCGCTTGCAGCGGCGCCGGCGGGCCCTATGAACCGAACGCGATTGTCGGAGAAATATCGCTGCGGGGCGCTGTGACATTGGCGGCAGATGAGAGTGCCGAATGTCTGGACGTTTTCGGCGACCGCGCACTGCTCTCCGTGAACCGCCGCTTTACACCGGACGAACCTGAATTCAGGGAAGAGGGATACAACGCGGAAACCGTGCTGGTTATGGTGTATAATCACGCTGCCGGAATTGTTGAGAAAACGGCGGATATTGGGCGGCTCAGGTATGTCGCCTCCGGCGCTCTGTCCGGGAGGGGGTTCGCGTTTACGACCGTCGTTTGGCAATCGCAAGAGGCGAGTGAAAGAGGCGCGGTGACGGTTGAGCTTTACGGTGGCGGAGAGCGGCATATCAGCGTTGACGTGGGTATGTATGCCACGACGGGATATGGCGACCCTCGGATAGTCAGGCTTGGCGACGGCTACGCGTTTACGTATTGTGAGGACATGGGCATGGGCGAATTCGGGGTAAAAACACTCAGTTCGGAAGGAGAAATCGAAACGGCGCTTGCGTTAGAGACTCCCGACGGACACTTTTTGTCAAATGATATACTGTCCGACGGCGGCGGATTCGTCTATTTCGCCGAGGTCAACGAAAGAGGAACTTTATTCTTGGGGGGCAATGGCCCAATCCGATCATTTTCGTTGGCGGCGGATGAGAGGATGAATGCGTACGCGCTGACAGCGGAGAGTGTCTTTCTCAGTATTGAGCGTGTCGACGACGAAAACGCGCATATTTCATACGAAATAGCGTTTGTCGATTTCAACGGACGCCGGACAGCGAGGGACGTGGGCGTCAACGCGTACTATAAGCGTATTTTGACAGGCGGATGGGGAAACGGAGTGGTCGCGCAGTATCACACGGGAGAAGTACACGTTATATGGTCCGACGGCGGAGCGGTTAAAACAAAAACCGTCGATATGCCTCCGAATCCGGCGGCGCTTTTTACGGCGGACGCGTCCGTTGTGTACGCGTACTATCCGGCCGGCGCGGGGGATGCGGGTACGTTGTCCAGGATCGAGAACAGCCCCGTTCGTTGACATCCCACCGGCTTTCTGATATGATTTGCAATATGATTTGCTAAAGCGTAAATTACTAAAGTATAACTGAGTTGAACGTGGTTTGACGGAGTGGGACAATGTTTGTTGGAAGACAGCGCGAGCTTGAAAAGCTGGGCGAGATGTATGAGAGCGGCAGATTCGAGTGCGCCATCATATATGGGCGGCGGCGCGTCGGAAAGACCACGCTGATAAACGAGTTTGTCAAAGACAAGAAGGTCATATATTTCACCGGGATAGAGAGCTCCGCGGGTGTGAATCTGGAAAATCTCAGCCGCTGTATCATGGAGGCGCAATTCGGCCCGAAAATGGACGCGGTGTTCACGGACTTTCAGACGGCGCTGGATTATCTGCATGAAATCTCGGCGGACGAGCGGATCATAATGGTGATTGACGAATTTCCGTATCTCGCCGCCTCGTACCGGGCCATTTCATCGCTGCTCCAGGTTCAAATCGACACAAAGTACAAGAGCGGCAAGCTGATGCTCATTCTGTGCGGCTCGTCCATGTCGTTCATGGAAAATCAGGTTCTGGGGTACAAAAGCCCGCTCTACGGACGCAGGACTGCGCAATTCAAAATCCTGCCGTTTAACTTCAGCGAAACTCTCGCATATTTCAGGCGGTTTGACAAATACGATACCGCCTTGATGTACGGCGTCACGGGCGGGGTGCCGCAATATCTGGAATTCATTGACGACTCACTGAGCGCGGAGACCAATATCAAGAGGTGTTTCCTTGACCCAAACGCGTTTCTGTATGAGGAGCCGACGAATCTGCTCAAACAGGAGGTGCGCGATCCCGCGTATTATAACGCCATTATTCGCGCCATCGCAAAGGGCGCGTCGCGCAATTCGGAGATAGCGTCAAAGACCGACATGGAGACAGGCGCGTGCGCGAATTACCTGAAGAACCTGACGGATCTCGGAATCGTGAGACGCGAAACGCCGATGACCGAGCGCTCCGCGCGAAAGGCGGTATACAGAATATCGGACGGCATGTTTCGTTTCTGGTATCGCTTTGTACCCGACAACACGGCGCTCATTGCGCGCGGCATGACGGACGTACTGTGGAAAAGGATTGCCCCGCAGCTTCCCGGCTTCATGGGCGGCGTGTTTGAGGATATATGCAAGCAGTGGCTCTGGGAAGAAAACGCCGCCGGACGGCTGCCGGTACTCTTTACCGACGCGGGTCGCTGGTGGGGCGGCGACCCGATCAAAAAACAGGAGACCGAGATCGACATACTTGCCGTGTCCGACGACGAACCCGCGCTCTTTGCCGAGTGCAAATGGACCGGCGAAAAAGTGGACGCGGATACGGCGGAGACGCTTGTCTACCGCGGCGGGCTGTTTAACTGCACGAGGCGCCACTTCTATATATTTTCAAAAGCGGGCTTTACACAGCGCTGCGTCAGGTACGCGGCGGCGCGCGGCGTCAATTTGATTTCGTTTGACTCCATGTTCGCGCAATCGACTGCTTGAAGCATAGGGCCCTCCCCTGCGGTAACACTTAATTATTATCTGCGGCCATTTAAGCCGCGAAATATTATTTTTTAGGAGGAAACATATTATGAGCAAGATCCCGACAAAGGTCAAGGCGGCGGTACTTACGGAGGCTTTCAAGCCGCTGGAGATCAAGGATGTCCCCGTTCCGGAGCTGGAACAGGGCGGAGTGCTCGCGCGCGTACTGCTGGCGGGCATATGCGGCACGGACGTGCATCAGGCGCGCAACGAGCTGTCCATCCCGACGAACACGCCGGTATTGCAGGGACACGAGACACTGGGAGAGATAGTCGCCATAGGCGGCGACCGCAAGCTCGACATCGGATGCCGCGAGCTAAAGGTGGGCGACCGCATCATGTGGGCGCACCCGTTCTGCGGCGAGTGCTACTACTGCCGCGTCGCGCGCAAGCCGTACATGTGCAACTCGTTCGGCACGGGCTACGGGTTTGTCCATCCCGACAATCTGCGCGGCGGCTTCGCCGAGTACGTCATGGTGACGCCTAAAACGGAGATCGTCCTTGTGCCGGAGAGCGTCACCGACGAGGAGGCTATCGGCGTCGGCTGCGCGTTCCGCACCGTGGTGTCGGGCTTTGAGCGTTTGCAGAGGCACAGCCCGATAGGCACGGGCGATGTCGTCGTCGTGCAGGGCTGCGGGCCTATCGGCCTGTACTCCACGCTGCTGGCATACTACTCGGGCGCGTCGCGCGTCGTCACGATAGGCGCCCCGGCGGAACGGCTCAATCTGGCAAAGGAATGGGGCGCCTCCGTGACGCTGAACATTCTGGAAACGACGCACGAGGAGCGCGTCCAGGTCGTCCGCGATCTCACAGAGGGGCGCGGCGCGGAATTCATCATCGAGGCCGCCGGCGCAAAGAGCGCGTTCAACGAGGGTTTTGATTTTATGTGCAAGGACGCCACGTACCTCGTCATGGGCCAGACCTCGCCCAACCCCGTGGAGTTCATACCGAACAAGCTCCAGCAGAAGCAGGCCTGCGTCATCGGCTCGGGCTCCGCCGACGCGAAGCACTTCTACAAGGCGCTGAAATTCATCGAGGCGCACCGCCACGAGATCGATTTCTCGAAGATGCTCTCCGCGACGTATGAGCTGGAGGACATCGACGCGGCGCTTGAAAACATGCGTCTCGGCAAGGACATCAAGGGCGCGATCGACAACCGCAAGAGGACGTGCGACTGCGGGCACGAGCACTGACTTTCGTTTGTAACGGCTAAAGTCGTTACAAACGAGTTACGAAAATGGGTGCAATCTATATTTATTTATCGGAGGTACATGTCATGGACACAATAACAAAGAAAATGCTTATAGGCGGACAGTGGGTAGACGCGGTATCGGGCAAGACGATCAACACGTATAACCCGTCCACGGACGAGACGTTCGGGGAGGTTCCGTGCGCCGGAGCGGAGGACATCGACAGGGCGGTCGCGGCGGCGCGCGCGGCGTTCCCCGAGTGGTCGGGTCTGACGCAGGAGAAGCGCTCGAACGTTCTGCGCAAGATAGGCGCCGCGCTGCGCGCCCGCGCGAAGGAGGCGGCGCACCTCGCCGCGCAGGAGCACGGTATGCCGGAGGAGCTCGGCTTCGGGCCGACGATGGGCGCCTGCGGCAACTTTGAGATGGCGGCCACCTACGCGCACAGCATAATGGGAGATTTCATCAGCAATTCCGGGCGCTCGCCGAACGTCATGTACTGCCTCGACCGCGTACCCATAGGCGTCTGCGCGCTCATCATCCCGTGGAATCTGCCGCTGTTCCTCATGAGTCAAAAGATAGCGCTGGCCATCTCCACGGGCAACACGTGCGTCGTCAAGCCGCCGTCCACAAACTCGCTCGTCGGACTGTTCCTCGCGGAGGTCGTGGACAGCGTGGACGAGCTGCCAAAGGGCGTCGTCAACGTGATAACAGGGCCCGGCTCGTCAGTCGGCAACGCGCTGGCGTCGCACCCCGGAGTTGACGCCGTGGGCTTCACCGGCTCGACGGAGACCGGCGTATCCATCATGCAGGCCGCCGCGCCGACGATCAAGAAGGTCATAATGGAGCTTGGCGGCAAGAACCCCGCCATCATCTTCCCGGACGCCAACCTCGACCTCGCCATAGAGAGTCTCGGACACCATCAGTTCTTCAACTGCGGACAGGCGTGCGGCTCGCCGGGGCGCTATTACATACACGAGAGCGTGTACGACGAGTTTATTGAAAAGCTGCTCACCGTGGCAAAGCATCAGGTACTCGGCGACCCGACAAAGAAAGAGACGACGATGGGGCCGATGGTCTCCACGGAGCATTTCAACAAGGTCATGGGTTACATTGAGTCCGGTGTCAAGGAGGGCGCGAAGCTGCTCTACGGCGGCAAGCGCTGGGGAGACAAGGGCGTATTCATTGAGCCGACGATATTCACGGACGTGACGCCCGAGATGAAGATATACCGCGAGGAGATATTCGGGCCGGTTGCCGTCACGACGAAGTGGAGCGACGAGGACGAGGTCATACGCCTGGCCAACGACAACACGTACGGTCTCACGGCGTCCATCTGGACGCGCAACATCGCCCACGCGCTCAAGCTCGGCAAGCGCCTCACCGTCGGCACGTTCTCGGTCAACGCGCACAATCTCATCTGCGCGGAAGCGCCGTGGGGCGGCGTCCGCGAGAGCGGCATAGGCAAGGAGGGCGGCAAGCAGGGCGTCCTCGAGTACACCGAGCAGAAGATGATAACGATAAATCTGGCGGAGTGACGTCGTTTGTTAAGACTGTGTCGTAACAAACGAGTTACGAGGGTTGGATCTCGCCGTGCGCGGCTCGCAAAGTGTCAGTAGATGGAAATGAATTCCATCTACTGACGGAGATATAACAATTTTTGCTTAGTCGCACGGGACGCACTCCTTCACAAAAATTCTTTTCGCCACAGGCGAAAAGGACGAGAGAGCGATAGCGAGTACATACGAGATAATTCTACGTGAGGTGCTGTGTTATGAAAGTATATGTACTTAAAAACGGTATGAATATCAACAGTATAAAAAACGAGCTCATCGCCTGTGACGACCCGGACGAGAGGTTTAATTTCCCGTCGTGGACGGTGCTCATAAAGCACCCGGATGGGAACATACTGTTCGACGCGGCGTGCCACCTCAACCCGGAGCGTCAGGCTCCGTTCATAATGGAAAATCTCCGCATGGAGCCGGAGGACGACCCCGTGTACCGCGTGCGCGAGGCGGGCGTCGAGCCGCAGGATATAAAGTACATCCTGCTCTCGCATATGCACCCCGACCACTTCGGGTACATCGACAAATTCCCGAACGCCGAAATAATAGTGTCGGACAATGAATTCACAGGCATACTGAAGGATGCTGCGATGGGGCGCTTCCCGTTTGTAAAGGACGTCGCCTATTTCATGCAGCAGGGCCTGAAATGGAGCCTGTTTGACGACAGTGTGAAGTTCAAGGCGCTCATGCCGGGCGTGACGATAGTCAACTTCGGGCGCGGCCACTCCTACGGAATGCTGGGGCTCCTGCTGGAGCTGCAAAATGACGGAAATAAGCTGCTCATCTCCGACGTGATCTACTCGTCGGAGAACGTCGGGCCGCCGCTGCGCAGACCCGGCATATGCAGAGACCCCGACAACTGGCTGCGCGCTCTGGAGTACACTCTCGCGCTCGCGAAGGAGCGCGGCGCCGAGATATGGTACGGACACGACCTCGCCCAGTTTGAGACGCTGCGCCGCTCGCCGGAGTATTACAGCTGAGAAAACTCCGTTTGCAAGCACATAGCGCTTGTGAACGGGACGCTGGGTTGGTTCTCTTGTTGCGGCACTCTGTCGCCGACGGCCTGTGAAAGGAATTGCATCCTATGTATCCGTATGAAACACCGGAGATTCAAAAAAAGCTGGATATCGTCAAAGAAAGCGTTTTAGCCATTGTACCAAACACTGAGGCGATGTATCTGTTTGGTTCATATGCTTACGGAAATCCGCATAAAGACAGCGATCTTGATATCTGCGTCATAGTGCCGGATTCTGTGAGTAAGCGCGAATTGGATATTGCCATGGAAATACGCGGCGACTTTTACGACAAGTTAGATCATTCCGCAGATTTATTTGTCAAAAAGTCCGCTATATTCGCGGACAGAAAAGACGGCCCCACTCTTGAACGTGTAATTTCCAAAAAAGGGGTTCGACTGTATGGCAAATGACAAATATGTCCGCATGTGGTTCGCCAAAGCGGATGGAGATTATAGTGTAGCAGAGTTTATTTTCGGCCATTACCCCTTACCCGGCGATATTATTTGTTTTCACTGTCAACAGGCGGCCGAAAAGTGGTTGAAAGCCTTTTTAATATTCAGGGGTATAGACGAGCCGCCGTATACTCACGACATTACGCGCCTGAGTAGGATGTGCTTAAGTTATGATGCCCGTTTCAATGAGATAAAGAACGCTTCTGAATTTTTGACTCAATTCGGCATCGTTCCCCGCTATCCGGATGAGTTTGAAATAAGCGACAGCGATGCGCGCAAGGCATTTGGTTTTGCAACCGAGATAAGGGATCTGGCTCCGTTGAACGAATTGCGCGAAATAGTTCTGCTTTAATATCGCAGGCTTCGGAAAGGATATGTGATTAAGACATGGAAAAAATGCTTGATGGACAGGTCGCCATAATCACCGGCGCGACGAGCGGAATGGGTGAGGCTGTGGCGAGACTGTTCGCTAAAGAGGGCGCGGCCGTCGTAATAGGCGGCAGGAGCGTCGGCAAGGGCGAGCGGCTGGCGGCGGAAATAGGCGCCGCGGGCGGCACGGCGCGGTACTACGGGCCGCTTGACGTCACGAGCGCGGAGAGCAACAGGCTTACCGTCGATAAGACGCTCGCGGAATTCGGCAAAATCGACATTTTAGCGTCGTTCGCGGGCAAGACCTTCGACGGCGAGGGCCTTGACCCCAAGACCAGTTATGAGAAGACCATAGAATCGAACATGACGGGTACGTACAACACGGTTTTCACCGTACTCCCGCATATGAAGGAGCGGAAATCGGGCAAAATCGTGATATGCTCGTCAAACGGCGCGTTTAATCCCACCACGCCCGCGTATTCGTACCATATGGCGAAAGCCGGCTGCGAGTCGCTCACGGTGAATCTCGCCATGGAGGTGGCGCCGCTGGGGATACGCGTCAACTGCATAAAGCCCGGGCCGATACGCACGTCGTTTTGGGACGAGCTGGCCTCCGGAGACGAGCTTGAAAGCCTGCTCGACGGCATAGCGCGCCACGAGGTACCGCTCGGGCGAATAGGCACGGCGGACGACATAGCGGGGCCGACGCTGTTTCTGTGCAGCGAGCTGTCGGCGTATATCACGGGCCTGTGCATGTACGTCGGCGGGGGCATCGGATACGTCTACTCGCACGCGCAGAGCTTCCTGCTCGGCAAAACCCCGACGGGAAGCAACGGCTGACTGGCCGTTGAGACCGATAAGGAACAGGGTATATTATCGTAATGAGCAGTATTGAGGGCATTGTATTCAATATTCAGCGGTACAGCATAGACGACGGGCCGGGGATACGCACGACGGTCTTTTTCAAGGGGTGTCCCCTGCGGTGTCCGTGGTGTTCAAACCCGGAGTCGCAGAGCCCGGCGCCGCAGCTACAGTACCGCTACACGTCCTGTAAGAAGTGCGGGACGTGCGCCGGCGTCTGTCCGAACGGCGCGATAACCGTGACGGGCGACGGCATATCGATCGACCGCGCGAGGTGCGTAGTCTGCGGGACGTGCGTTCGCGAGTGTCCCGCCGAGGCCCTTACGGTCAAGGGCGAACGCATGAGCGTAAATCAGGTGTGGAAGGTCATAAGGCGCGACGCCGTGTACTACGAGACCTCCGGCGGCGGCGTGACGTGCTCCGGCGGAGAGATACTGGCTCAGCCGGATTTTGTCGCGGCAATTTTCAAAAAGTGCCGTGAGGAGGGCATACACACGTGCGCCGACACGTCGGGCTTCGGCTCCCCGGAGGCGATGCGCGCCGTTCTCGAATACGCCGATCTCGTGTACTTCGACATCAAACATATGGACCCGCGCCGCCACGAGGAGCTGATGGGTGTTCCGCTTGATACTATAATTGATAATTTGCGTCTGGCAGCCGGCTCCGGTGTCGATATAACGATACGCGTACCGCTCATACCGGAGTACAACAGCTCGGAGGAAAACATGGAGGCGACGGCGGCGATGGTGCGCGGTATAGCGCCCTCCGCCGCGATCTCCGTTCTGCCATACCACAAGTATGGCGCCAACAAGTACGCCTCCATAGGCATGGAGTACGCGCTTGACGAGCTGCGCGAGTGTACCCCGGAGGAGCTTGACCGCACGCGCGCGATTTTTGAAAAGCACGGCTTTGAATGTACGGTGAGCAAATAGCTTAAAATTGGATGACGCCATCTCCCGCCGTACTCGGCGCCCGGTGAATATTTTTTTGAAGGAGTGGTTGGCTCAATATGTACGAGTGTAAGTATCCGCATCTCTTCTCGCCTATAAGGCTTGGCAATACGCTGTTCCGCAACCGCATATTCGGCGCGCCCACGGGCTATCAGGAGCTTACCGCCGAGGAATTTCCGACGGCGGAGGCGGTGGCGTACTACGCGCGCAAGGCGAAGGGCGGCTGCGCGTCCGTGGCTGTGGGCGAGTGCATTGTGGACTCAAAGCACGGCAAGGGCGGGCAGAACCATATACCGCTCAATGATCCGGAGTCTATCGGCGCGCTGACCGCTCTGGCGGAGGGCATATCGCAATACGGCGCCGTCGCCGTCGCGGAGCTGCAGCACGCGGGCATGTACGCGGAGCAGTCCGGGAAGCTCGGCAACGCCGTCTACGGGCCCGTCGCCGTCGAGTCGATGCGGGGCGAGATTGCGCACGCGTCCGGCGACGGCACACGCGTGCTGGCGATGACCGCGGACGTCATTGAGGATACCATAGAGGCGTACGCCTCGGCCGCGCTGTTTGCCAAGCGGTGCGGCTTCGGTATGGTGCTCATACACGGCGGACACGGCTGGCTTATGTCCCAGTTCCTGTCGCCGTTCGTCAACACGCGCGACGATATGTGGGGCGGCTCGTTCGAGAACAGGATGCGCTTCCCGCTTGCCGTCGCCGACCGCATACGCGAGAGGTGCGGCAAGGGCTTTCCGATCGAATTCCGCATGTCCGCCACGGAGGCGAATCCGCGCGGCTACGGTGTGGACGAGGGCGTCAAGATAGCTATGGCGCTTGACGGACATGTCGATCTCATACACGCGTCGGCGGGACACCACGAGGTAAAGGACGCGTTCGTTATTACTCACCCGTCGATGTTTCTGCCCGACGGCTGCAACGCGTATCTCGCCGCCGAGATAAAAAAACACGTCAAGACGCCCGTGGCCACCGTGGGGGCGTTCACCGAGCCCGAGCTGATGGAGGAAACCATCGCCTCCGGGCGCGCTGACGTCGTGGAGCTCGCGCGCGAGCTCATAGCGGATCCGGACATGCCGGCAAAGGCGCGCGCGGGTCGCGGGGACGACATAGTCCGGTGTATGCGCTGCTTCACCTGTTTTTCCAATCTGCTGTCCAACCGGCAGTTCTGCTGCGCCGTCAACCCGGAGATAGGCGTCGAGCTGCAGGCCGAGCGAATAGCGCCCGCGTCAAAGCGGAAAACCGTACTCGTGGCGGGCGGCGGCGTCGCCGGGATGCAGGCGGCGCTCACGGCGTCGCGGCGCGGGCACGACGTCATACTCTGCGAAAAATCGGAGCGGCTGGGCGGCGCGCTGCGCTGCGAGCGCGACGTCCCGTTCAAGGAAAAGCTCTCAAAATACCTCGATTTACAGGAATACAAGGTCATGGGCGCGAATATAGACCTACGGCTCGGCGTTGAGGCGACGCCGGAGCTCGTGCGCGACGTGGCGCCGCAAGTCGTCATAGCGGCGCTCGGCGCCCGCCCGGTAAAGCCGGATATCGTGGGGATCGACGGCCCGCGCGTGTACGGCGCCGAGGACATCTATCTCAACACGGAACTCGCCGGCGGACGCGTCGTCGTGCTGGGCGGCGGACTCGTCGGCACGGAGCTTGCGATATTTCTGGCGGAGCTCGGCAGGAGCGTCGCCGTCGTCGAGCTGATGCCCGCGCTGTCCGACGGAGGCAATCAACTGCACGGGTTGGCGCTCGATGTGAAGCTGCGCGAAATGGGCGTAGAGCTCGCGCTGGGTACGAGAACATTGGAGATAGGCGGCGACGGCGTATTGGCGCAGGGGCCGGACAGCGCGCGCGTGACGTTTGCCGCCGACACCGTTATTTACGCAGTCGGACAGCGCCCCCTGTGGGACGAGGCGGACGCGCTGCGCTTCCTCGCGCCCGAGTTCCACCAGATTGGCGACTGTCTGACGCCGAGGAACATACGCGAGGCTACTAAGGCGGCGTATTTCATAGCCGGTATGATATAATATCCGCAGAGCGGATATTATATCGCGCGCATGCGCCCGCTGTGCGGGCGCGCGCTTAAACTTTGAGCCGCGGCGCGGGACGCGCCGCATGGCGATATATCATAAATTGCATAGCAATTTATGATATAGAAAACCAAAAACCCGAAAAACAGGAAATGCGCTTTGAAATGGTTTTGTGAGACCAGCTTCAAAGCGCATTTTGTTTTTTGTTTACTGCCGCCGCGCGGCGGCGTTTTGGGCAATACCGCTATATATCCATCGCCGCAAAGTAACCGGAATGTACCGCGCCGTCCACCTTGCCTACTCTTTTCGCGTCGCCGACAAGCGTGACAAACGGCGCCTTTGTATACAGGTCGTAATACAGAGCGTCGTCGCTACGCATCCCGACGGCGTACAGCACGGACTCGGCGGGCGCCTCCATCTCCTTGCCGTCTTTTTCATATCTCACGCCACCGTCCAGTATCTCCTTGACGCCGGCGCCCGTTATCGCCACTATCCCGGACTCGAACACCTTGCGCATGAGCCCCATTTTGTAGCAGCCCTTGGCGTCCGCCGCCAACTCGTCCCTCGCCTCCAGAACAGTCACGCTCCGTCCCGTGTTCGCCAGATGCAGCGCCGTCTCCACGCCGACGAGTCCGCCGCCTATTATCACCACGGCGCCGTCCCGTATCCGCTCGGGGGCAAAATACGCCGCGGTAGCGTGCGCCGCCTTCTCGTACCCTTTGATGAACGTGGGCACGACCGGTACGCTGCCCGTGGCGACTATGATGTGGTCGTAAGAGCTCCTGTCAACGCAGTCCCCGTCCGGCGACGCGTTCAGCAGCACCCTGATTCCGGCATCCTTCACGCCGCGCACGAGGAAGTCCTTATACCGTCGCAGATCGTTTTTGAGGCTGTCGGCGTCCGTAAATTTCAGCCATCCGCCCAGGCGCTCTCCGCGTTCGGCGAGCGTCACCTCATGGCCCCGCCCCGCCGCGGTAATCGCGGCCGTCATTCCGGCCGGCCCGCCGCCGACGACGAGAACCCGCGCTTTTTCACGCGCCTTTGGCGTTCCGCCGCCGAAGCCGAGACGCGCCTCGCGTCCAAGCAGCGGGTTGACGCTGCACACTAAATGGCGGTTGAAGTTATCGCTGTCGGTGCAGTTGAGGCAGCGCAGGCATGGCGTTATCTCGTCCGCGCGCCCTGTGGCGGCCTTTTTCGGCCAGTACGGATCCGCTATGAGCGCCCGCGACATGCTCACGCCGTCCGCCCTGCCGGTCGCTATTATCTCCTCCGCCTCCTCAGGCCGCACTATGGAGCCCACCGTATAGACGGGGATTGTCACCTTGCCGGATTTTTTTATCTCCTCCGCGAGCGGGGCGTTCTGACAGTGCGGCATATACGTCGTCGCGAAAAACCAAGTGAGATCCTCCGAGCTGATTTCGGTCAGATCGACGTACTCCTGAGCGCGTTCCAGAAATGTTATGATATCCTGCGTCGTAAACCCGTCGGGGCGGCGCTCGGAGCCGGACAGACGCATCGTGAGCGCCTGATTTTGCCCGACGCGCTCGCGCACCGTCCGCAGCACGCGCAGCGGGAATTTCATGCGGTTTTCAAAGCTGCCGCCGTATTCGTCCGTGCGCCTGTTCGTGAGCGGCGATAAAAACTGGGTGAGCAGCCAGCCGTGCGCCACGTGCAGCAGCACGGTGTCAAAGCCCACCGTTAAGTAGTATTCCGCGGCGTCCGCGAACGCGTTGGCGACGCGCTCCATATCCTCGGGCGTCATCGCCTTGACGCGCGCGCCCGTCATCGGGTTTTGCAGCTCGGACGGGCCCATGATCAGGCCGGGGTCGAGGTTGAACTGCGGTCTGGCGTTCATTCCGCCGTGAGTCAGCTCCACGCTCGCGTAAGCGCCGTGCTCGTGTATCGCGGCCGCCATCTCGCCGTAGAGCGAGCGGTTGTCGTGCGTCATCTCCATGCCGGGCGTGTGGTTGCCGCCGTCGCAGACGTTGGCCTCTCCGAGCGTCACGATCGACGCCCCGCCTCGCGCCTTGTGCTCAAGGTATGATATGTAGTAATCGTTCGGCCTGCCGTCCACAGTCTGGAACAGCATGTTAGGCGCCGATATGATCCGGTTTTTCAGCTTGAGATTCCTTACATTCAGCGGCTTGAACAAATTGGGATACGGTTGAATGTACATAATAAGTCACCTTGCTTTCTTTTGCGCACGCTGTCGTCAGCGAATCCACAGAAATTTGATCTTTTCTTGTTGCTCAATAATATCCATCTCATGGTGATCCGCCGTAACCAGTATGTCGCCACTTACAGAAGCGAGTCCAAGAGCTAAAGCGTCGGCAAGCGACAATTTATACCGCGCTTTTAATTTACCCGCTTCGCGGAACACGCTATCAGATATATCATGAATTATTTGTATCGGATATGCCGATATTTCTTTGAGTACTTCCTCCGCTTGGCTGAGACCGAAATCGCGTAAAACACCGTAGTAAACTTCCAGCAGGTTGACTTTACCCATTTGTGTTGCAACACCGCCGGAGAACGCCTCAGAAAGAAGCCTGTCGACAATATCCGCGCCATCCTCGTCGTTAATGTAGGCGATAAGCGAACAGGCGTCAAACACATAACGCCGCTTCAAAATTCAAGTTCCTTGTCGGCAGACTTTTGACGGAAATACCGCTGCGTTGAGAATCCGGTTCCTTTCAGCATTCCTCTTAGTTTTCCGTTGTATTTTGTCATCGGTACTATGAGAAAACCTTCGGGCACCTCACGTATTGCAACCTGTCCGGTGCTGATTTTTCCCGCTATTTCTTGTGGCAAACTCAGAGCGCTTGCATTTACAATAATCTGATACACACCATTCACACACCCGATTCATAATTCTAATATCTTGATGTCGCCAACGCGTTGAATTGAACGCCGCCCATTGTTACGCCGTTTTCACCGATGCTTTCATGTGATATAACCTCGTGTTCGTACCCATTATCACTCACTCGTCCTTTTCGCCTGTGGCGAAAAGAATTTTTGCGAAAGAGTGCGTCCTCGTCGGAGCGAACTACACTGCGCTGCACCGCCCTATGGGCGGTATCCGCTCCGTTGCGTTGCTCCTCCTCTCCGAAATGAACCCGCTCCGCTAGGCTTCATTTCGGCCCCAGACGGGAGATGCGGAGCAAAAATTGTCATATTTCGCATGTTGGGGGAATTTATTTCCCCCAACATGCACTCTGCGAGCCGCGCACGGCGAGAACTAACCCTCGTAACTCGTTTGTTACGGCGCAGCCGTGACAAACGAAATGATTTATATCACGTTTTCGTTGCGCGAGATGATGTCGTTTTGCTGGTCCGTGCCCAGCTCGATGAAGTACGCCGAGTAGCCGGCTATACGCACGACGAGGTCGCGGTACTTTGTCGGCGCCGTCTGCGCGGCGCGGAGCGTTTTTGTGTCGACGACATTGTACTGGCACTCAAGACCGCCGTTGTCGAAGTACGCCTTCGTCATATCGCGCAGCTTTTCGATGCCGTCGTCACGGCTCAGTACCGTCGGGTGCATACGCAGATTCAGCGCTATGCCGTCCATAAACTTCGTGTGGTCGAAGCAGCATGAGGACATGAACACCGCCGTCGGGCCGTTGCCGTCGCGGCTCTGCGCGGGGCTCATGGCGTCGGCTATGGGCTCGCCGAACTTGCGTCCGTCGGGCGTCGCGGGCGTCAGGTAGCCCTGCGCGACGTGGTCGGACGCGCCGTACATGCCCGCCTTGTAGACCTTTGAGCGCTGCGACGAACATCTCTTGCAAAGATCGTAGTACAGATTGACGGCGAACGCGAGCTCCTCGTCAACGTACGGGTCGGCGTTTCCGTAGTGCGGCACCTCGTTGAGTATCTTCTGGCGAAGGGGCTCGTGGCCCTCCCAGTTCGCCATGACGGCGTCGTACAGCTCGCGCGTCGAGACGAGCTTCTTGTCAAAGCACATATACTTGATGGCGGCGAGACTGTCCGCTATGGTCGCGAGACCGGTGGCCGTGCCGCCGTAGGAATTGTACTTGCAGCCGCCCTCGGCGCAGTCCATGCCCTTCTCCATGCAGCCGACCATTGAAATCGACAGGCCGGGCTGAGGCATATTGTAGGGTATGAGGTACTCGGCGTAGTTGTTGATAGTGACGTACCAGTCGTGCAGATACACGCACAGATCGGTGTACGCCTGACGTACCTCCTCTATGGAGTTCATCTCGTAAAGGTAACCCTTGCACAGGTGCGCCGGCGCCTGTTTGCCGTTCAGCGGGTTGATGCCGTTGTTGATCGCCATGTCGAGGATCACGCCGTAGTAGAGCGTCGCGTGGTTCGCGCCGACGCCGTTCGGAGCTGGGTAGTCCGTACCGGAGCCGACGATCTCCTGGCAGCCGATGATGGAGTAATCCCGCGCGTCCTCGAGCTCAAAGCCGAGCTCTTTTTGAAGCCCGGGAATGATGACCTCGTCGTTTTGGAACAGCGGCAGTCCGCCGACGAGCTTGGAGGTCTCCAGAGCGCAGCCCCAGAGCTCATCCGGGGTATTCTTGTTTATGCGGAGCGAGATGGTGGGGTCGTGGAGCACAAGACGCCCCATCGTCTCAAGCACCATATATGTGACGGGGTTTGTGGCGTCCTCGCCCGTCTTGGTATCGACGCCGCCTATCGTCGTGTGCTGGTACGAGACGCCGATGCCCGTCGTCTTGGCTATACCGCCGATGCCGCCCTCGTACGCGCAGTTTACCTTCAGGAAGAACGCGTCGGTGATCTCCTGCGCCTCGTCCATAGTTATAGTGCCCGCCGCGAGGTCTTTTTCGAGGAGCGGCCACGTGTATTGGTCAAAGCGGCCGAACGCCGGAGCGGGCATACTGCAATCAATGCCCAGGAAAATCTGATACAACTGGGCGGCCTGGCACGCCTCCCAGTACGTGCGCGCGGGATTCTCGGAAATCCACCGCAGGCCCGCCTCCATCTTTTCGAGCTCCGCCTTGCGCTTGGGGTCGGTACACGTCAGCGCCTTTTCGGCGACGGCGTCGGCGTAGCGCAGCACGAACGCCGAGGCGGCCTCGCACTCGTAGACGGCGGCCTGATAGAACATGTATTTCTTCATGTCGTCGCCCATGATCCTGCCCTTGTGCGCGTCTATCCACTCCTGCGCCTGCCTCTTGATAGCGCCATAACCCACGTTGATGATCTTTTGCCAGCCGGGGGTGAGATGTCCCGAGCGGAGCGTCATCGGGCCCATTCTGCCCGGCTCGCCGTAGTCGTTCGTGCCGAGCTCGAAGAACTCCTTAGCACCCTCCGGCAGCCACGCGTCGCCGACGACAGAATCGCTCGTCTCGCGGTATTCCTTCGCGTACTGCTTGATGATCTTCAGCTCGTCCTCGTGGACGCACAGCGCTATGCCGTCCGCCGCCGGATCGTTGTAATACTTCCCGTCGGCGCGCTTTTCCCACAGGTTCTCGATGTCAACGAACATCGCCCAGAACGCGCCGGAGGAGCCGCAGAAGTTTTTGGACTTGTTTCCGACAATGATCTCGTCGTCCTCAATGCGGATCGTCATTCGCTCCGTGATGTACTTGGTAGTGAGCGGATTGCGGATAAGCGGAACCACATTTTTGTAGAGTCTCCACGCCTCGACGATGAGCTGCGTGCGCTCAGAATCCGCCTCAATCACGCGGTCGCGGACTCTCTCCCGGTAGTTCCATATCCTCTCGGTGTACGGCCTGAATTGATACATAATATAAAGTCCCCCTTGTTTTTTAAGATATATCTATTCTATACCAATAGCGGCACGTTTGCAAGCGTTTATTGAATCATTTCGTTTGTCACGGCTTGAGCCGTAACAAACGAGTTACGAAGGGTTGGATCTCGCCGTGCGCGGCTCGCAGAGTGCATGTTTCGGAAAATGAATTTCCGAAACATGCGAAATATAACAATTTTTGCTCTGCATCTCCCGTCTGGGGCCGAAATGAAGCCCAGCGGAGCGGGTTCATTTCGGAGAGGAGGAGCAACGCAACAGAGCGGATACCGCCCATAGGGCGGTGTAGCGCAGTGTAGTTCGCTCCGACGAGGGCGCACTCCTTCGCAAAAATTCTTTTCGCCACAGCGAAAAGGACGTAAGAGCGAAAACGTGTGCAAACGAAATTATTCCCACGGGAAAATTCTAGATGCTGTGGAGCGGTTTGAAGGCCGGGTCGTTGCTCAGGACGCGGTGGTGCGATATCCTGATGCGGCTGAATTTGCCGTTCTCGTCGAAGTCGTAGACGCAGAACTGGTTGACGGCGAAGCACTCCCCGCGTTTTATGGATGCGCCCTGAAAATCCCCGTCGCGCAGCGCGATAAATTCCGTCTGGAATTCCACTATCATGTTCTTTTCGTCGCTCAGGAATATGCCCAGCGTGAGAAATTCCCTGAAATTTTCATGCAGCGTCTTGTAGTTCTCAATAAATTCCGCCGGGCCCGTCACGGTCTGGGGTGTTGGCTGCGCAGCGCGCGTGAAGCTGTCCATGTACTCCACCGTACATTTGGGGTTGAAGTATGACACAACCTTTTCATACTGCATTGTATTAAAATAGTTTTCGTACTCCATGAATTCTTCTCTTGTCATGATCGGCTTGCCCATTAATAATAACCTCTTTTCAAGTACGTCTCTTTTCACATGTCAACCATCTTGTCAAACGTCTTTCATTGCCAGCGCGAGGACGTTCTCCTCCGTCGCCTCGGCGCGCGTCAGCTCGCCCGTTATGCGCCCGCCCTTCATAACGAGTATCCTGTCGGCGACGTTTATGACCTCCGTGAGCTCCGACGATATGAAGATCACGCCTATGCCCTGCTTGGCGAAGTCGCAGATGATCTGGTAGACCTCCGCCTTTGTGCCGACGTCGATGCCCTTTGTCGGCTCGTCGAGTATCAGCAGCTTTGTGTCCATCATGTCGGACGTCCACCGCCCCAGTATGACCTTCTGCTGGTTGCCGCCGGACAGCTCCACCACGGCCTTATCGGCGCTCGGCGTCCTTATGTCATAGCGCGCTATAGCGCTCTGGGCGAGCTTGTGCCCGGCGCGCTTGTCGAGGAATAGCAGCCGTTTTAGCTTTTGCAGCACGGGCATGGTGATATTGTCGCGTATCGAGCGGAACAGCACGAGACCTTGCTCCTTCCTGTCCTCCGGGCACAGCGCGACACCGGCGTCTATCGCCTCCTTGGGCGATTTGAAGCCGCCCTCCCTGCCGTCAAATACCACGGCACCGGACAGTATGCGATCCGCGCCGAATATGGCGCGCATGACCTCCGTGCGCCCCGCGCCGATAAGGCCCGCGAAGCCGAGCACCTCGCCGCGCCGGAGAGTGAAGCTCACGCCGTGGACATCCTCCGTCTCGAGGTCGCGCACCTCGAGGAGCGTGTCCCCCAGTCTGTCGTTGCGCGAGAGCTTTGCGTAGGTGTCCCCCAGGTCACGACCCACCATCGCGCGGATGAGCTCCGCCTCGTCCGTCCGGGCGGTTTCGAGCGTCGTGACGAGACACCCGTCCTTCAATACGGTGATTTTGTCAGAAATCTGAAATATTTCAGACAGGCGGTGCGAGACGTAAATGATGATCTTGCCGCTCTCCTTGAGCTCGTTTATCAGCCGGAACAGGATGGATATTTCGCTGTCCGTCAGGCTGGCCGTCGGCTCGTCGAACGCTATAATCGCGCTGTCGCGCCTGTACGCCTTCATAATTTCCACCATCTGCTGGCGGGCTATGGGCAGCCGCCCCACGGGCTCGTCGGGATCGATGTCGAGCCCGAACTTGCCGATGATTTCAGCGGTCTGCTCGTAAAGCGCTTTGTAATCCACCACGCCGGAGCGCCCCGGCAGATCTCCCGCAAAGATGTTCTCCGCGACGCTTCCTGCCGGCACAAGCTGCCGCTCCTGATATATCACGCTGATGCCCGCCCTGAGCGCGTCGGTCGGGGACTGGAAGCTCTGTTCGGCGCCGTCAATCGATATGCGGCCGCCGTCGGGCTTCACGTCGCCGGAGAGGATTTTGAGAAGCGTGCTCTTGCCGGCCCCATTCTCGCCGAGCAGGGCGAGCACCTGTCCGCTATCCGCCCTGAAGGATACGTCCGCGAGCGCCCGGACGCCCGGGAACAGTTTGGAGATGCCTGAAAACTCTATGCATCCTGCCATTATCGCACGTCTCCTTTCGTCTCCGCGTTTGCCCCCGCGCCGACGCGCGCCGCCTCACGGCGCAGCGAGAACGCCCGCTGGCGAATACCCACGTAATCAAACGTCAACGCGATGAGCAGCAGCGCACCGGACGCCACCTGCTGCCAGTACGGCGGTATGCCCACGCCGGATATGCCGTTGTTGAACGCGTTGAGGATGATAAGCCCCAAAAACGCCCCACCCATACCGCCCGCGCCGCCGCCGAACGAGATGCCGCCGAGTATGGCGGCCGTCATGCCGGCAAACGAGCTGTTAGTTATACCCGATTGCGTCGCCGATTTCATGCGCGAGGCGTACATTAGTCCGGCGAGACCCCCCATCACCGAGCAGTTGATAAAAAGTATGTACGATATTCTTTTCGGGTTGATGCCGGACAGATACGACGCCGTCGGGTTCCCCCCGACGAGGTAGACGCTCTGACCGAATTTTGTCTTGCTCATAAGCAGACCGTAAATGATAAAAACCACGACGGCTATGATTACGGAGATCGGCAGATAGCCGTCGAAAATCGACTTCGTGCCGACCGCGTTGAACGCGTCGCTCTTTATGGCGATGGCCTTTCCGCCGTCAAGGATATATCCGAGTCCCTGCGCGAGAAGCCCCGTGGCCATCGTAGTTATAAAGCCCTGCGTGTGGAAGCGGTTGATGAGCAGCGCGTTGACAAACCCGAACGCCGCCACGACGACAAGCGAGACGACGACCGCCGGTATCACCGGTACGCCGTATTTGCCGAAAAGGAGCGCGAAGACGACGCCGGACAGCGTGCCTATGGCGCCCACGGAGAGGTCTATCTGCCCCGATACGAGCAGACAGCCCGCGCCGACCGCGAGAAAGGCGTTGACGGACATCCCGTTTATTATGTTCTTGATGTTGCGCGGCTTCAGGAAGCCCCCTTCCGGCGTCAGGACGGCGAAAACGACGACGATGAACGCCAGAAGAAGCAAGAGCGTGAACATTTTTGTCTCCGTGAACGCGCGGAATTTGCTTTTTTGTCTCATCCTCCCACACCCCCTATGACGCGGCCTTCAGAGCGCGGACGCGTCCCCGCTCGCCGAAGTAATCCACCAGCAGCGCCGCAATCAGGATAACGCCCTGCGCTGCGGTCTGCCAGTACGCCTGCAAGCCTATCGCGTTCAGGCCGTTATTGAAAGCGTTAATGAGTATAAGCCCGACGAACGCGCCGCCGAGGTTTCCGGAGCCGCCCATAAACGAGACGCCGCCCAGCACCGCCGCCGCTATGCCGTCCATCTCCGCGCCCCAGACGTTGTTCGGGCCGCCCATATGGACGCGCGCCGCGAATATCGCCCCCGCGAGCGCGGAGATGGCGCCGCAGTTTACAAACAGTATCGTGGACACTCTCTTAGGCGACACTCCGGCGAGCCGCGCGGCGTTCACGTTGCCGCCGCACAGGTATACGGCGCGGCCGAACTTTGTGTATTTGAGTATGAGCGAGTAGACGATGAATAGCACCGTCATTATGATGAACGGCAGCGGGAATATGCCGAGGCTTCCGGAACCGATGGTGTAAAACGCCTGATTGGATATGGACACGTTCGCCCCGTTGGATATGACGAGCGCGAGACCCTTGTACACCGACGACATGCCGATAGTGGCGATGAACGCCATAAAGCCGAGCACGTGGACGAGGAAGGCGTGTACAAGCCCCATGACGCATCCGAACACGACCGTCAGGAGCAGGGCCACGGGCCAGGGCATACCCGTCCCGAGCAGGAGCGCGACGACGATACCGGCTATGCACCCTTCCGTCCCCGACGCCAGGTCCACATGCCCGGAGATGAGAAGGCATCCGAGACCGACCGCGAGCGTACCCGACAGGCTTATGCTCGTCATCAGGGACATTATATTCTTAGGGCTTATGTAGCTTTTATTCGCTATGGTGAAAATAGCGCCCACTACTATGATTATCGCTATGAGAGCCGCGATTTTTCCGCGCAGAAATTTCCCGGCTTTCGTACCCGTCATATGACGACCTCCTTATGGAAGATATGGGGGCGGAGAGGGAAGTTCCCCGCCCCCGGACAAAACCGGCTGAGGTTCAGGCAAGCAGCGCGCTCTGCGCGGTGAGATAATCCTGATAAGTATCCGGCGTGATCATAGTGCCCGCTACCTGTATGCGCGGGTAGCTGCCGCCGGCGTCGCGCCACTCGGGCCATATGTCCTCGGCGGTGGTACGTCCGTCAAGGATGGCGACGAGGCAGTTGGCCATATTGATGGCGAACTCGTTGGCCGAGACGGCGCACGCGGCCACATAGACGCTGTCTTGATTTCCGGAGCCCATCTCGGCGAGGAACGCGTCGGCCTGTATGCTGACGACGAGGACGTCTTCCTCCATCTTGAGCTGCTCCACGGCGCGCGTCGCGCCTACGGACCAGTCGTCCACAAGACCCACGACAAACCATTTATCGATACCCGGGTTCTGGGAGAGAAGCTGCGACGTGAGGTCCTGTCCGCCCTGGACGGAAAAGCCCTCGCTGCCGAGCGCGACGAGGTCGGCGTCAAAGAACTCCCCGTTCGGGAACATCTCGGCAAACTTGCCGCTCACGCCCGGCTTGCGCTCGGTGATGCCGGATACGCCGGAGAAGTCGAGGCAGATGAGTCCGAGCTTCACGGCGGAGAGGTCCACATCGCCCCAGAAGTTTTTGTAGTTTGCCGCGAGCCACTCAACGCTCATCGCGCCGTTTTGGACCTGGGCCTGCTGTACGCTAGGCCAGATGCACAAGCCCTCGTCGTTCATAAACGTGGTGGATTCGCCCACGAACGCTATGCCGGCCTCCGTGGCCGCCTCGTAGGCGCGCGGGGAGAGCGCGTCGTCCGTGCCGAGAATGAGCCCGTCGTAGCCCTGATCGGCGAAGGTGTAGATCTGGTTCACATACGCGTCGAAATCGCCGTTTGCCGCCCACGCGGTGTACTCATAATTGAGCTTTTTGCCGGTGGCCTCCAGCCCGTCGGATATCGCCTTGTTGAACGCCCACGTCAGCATGTTGACGATATAGGCGATCTTGAACGGTTCCCGGCTGAAGTGGTCGCCGCCGAGCGGCGTCCCGAGCGGTACGCCGTCCGCGCTCGCCGGAGGCGGCGCCGACGTGCCGGGCTGGTCGCCGCCGCCGGCCGGCGTCCCCGTGTCGGCCGGCGGCGCGTCGTCCCCGCCGCCCGCGGGCGGCGGGGAGCCGGTGTCGCCGCTCGGCGTCGATGCCTCCGGCGCGCACGCGAAGAACGACAGGGTGAGACACATTGCGAGAAGGATTGCAAGTAGCTTTTTCATTTTCGATTCTCCTATTCCATACAAATTGCCTGACGCGCTGCTCCGTCAGGTCTCGCTATCTATTATCCACAAAAAAGACGGCTTGGGAATAAACAATTTGTGATGTTTATAGAATAATTTCGTTTGCACTCGTTATCGCTCTTACGTCCTTTTCGCTGTGGCACGAGAACTACGTCCAAAGCCGAATCGCAACCGGGGCGAAGTGGGTTCGTTTCGGAGAGGACGAACCGCGAAGCGAGCGAGCTTTCGGCTTTATGCGTCCCCGCGTCCAAAACCGAAACGAAGCCCAACGAAGTGGGTTCGCTTCGGAGAGGACGCACGACGGAGCGGGCGAGCTTTCGGCTTTAGCCGGAAGCGAGCTTAGCGCAGTCCGTGCGGACGATGCGCCAGCAGCCGCCGCTCCAGCTCGGCAGCGAGCGGAGACAGCTCGCCGCCGCGCAGCTTAATGAGGTACAGCTCCCAGTCCAGCGGCGGGTCGCGAAACGGCAGAAAGACCAGCTTTGCGCTCGCGAAACGCGCGGCGAGCGACTGCGTCGTTATTCCCGCGCGCGCAGGATCGTCGTACTGGTGCGTGAGCAGCGTGCTGTCAACGCGCTCCTGTACGTTCAGCCGGACGCCGGTGCTCTCCGCGGCCGCGCTCAGAACATGAAATGTCTTTTGATACTCGCGCATCACGATGAGCGGGACGCCGTCGAGGTCGGCCATGTCCACGCTCTCGCGCCCCGCAAACGGCCCGTCGCGCCGGGCGACTATGCCGTAGCGGGAGGCGCAGAGAAACTGCGCGTCATACAGGGCGAGCTCCACAGGCCCGGCCGACAGTGCGAACTCGGCCTCGTGCGCGCTTACGGCGGCCTCGCAGCCCGTGTCATGATCATGCCTGACATTGAGATAGACGTCCGGATTTTCGCGTTTGAATTCCTCTAACGGCGCCTCCGCGAACTCCTCCGGGGCGCCCCACGTCAGGGCTATGTGGAGCTCGGGCTTCTCCCCCATACCGGAGGCGAAGTACGCATCGCAGTTGTCCATGACGCGAATGATCCTCTCGGCGGCCGGCAGCAGGTATCTGGCGTGGTCAGTAAGCGCGATGCCCTTCCGCGAGCGCTCGAACAGCTTGCACGAGAGCTCGTTCTCCATCCGCTTGATCGCCATGCTGATACCCTGTTGGGACACGCTGCACCTCTCCGCCGCTTTCGCGAAGCTGCCCGACATACATATCCAGAAGAAGTATCTCAGATGTTGAATTTCCAATCCACACCGCCCCCCGTCCGTTATATGGCATTATGGCACACGGCATGGCGATTGTCAACGCAGGGGTGTTTGGTTTTCGTGTCTTTGTGGGGGGTGGGGGCGTATGTGTGCTATTCCGGGGCGGGTGTTCTTCTGCGTTTTCCGCAAGCATGGCAAGTAATTGTTCCCTTGACCTGCCCGTCGGCGGGCAGGTCAAAATTTCCTCTTGACAGTCAGCGCGTCCATGTGATATATTGTGCGTAGGCAGTAGCCGATGAAACGGCTCGCCCTAGATAGTGACTATGAAAATAGCCGCACTCTTGGACTGGGGGCGGCTATTTTCGTTCGTCTATGTACGCGAGTAACGCTATAATCAGCAGACCAAAGGTCAATGCTATCATTTGCGATTCGTATACACTCAAACGCCCCACCCCCTTTCGGAGATGGGCGAGCCGTCCCATCACTGCCTACGCAACCGTATTCTACCCTATAGCGCCCATGCTGTCAATCGCGGCTCTCTCTGCGGGGCTTGTATTTCTGTAGGGAGCGACCGCCCTCGGTCGCTCCCGCAAGATTTCAAGACGCCTGCGGAAAAATGGACCAATCTATTCCTCTGTAGGTACTTCGTACTATGGCCTTTCATTCGTCGAGAGATAATTTTGCGCTTTTAAGGTCGACTCGAAACTTCTCAACAAGGTCAGAACCCGGGATAACGCGGTTAAACATCAGCGTGTTTTCGTCTGGCGAAATCAGAAAATCGCTTAGAATTCCCTGAAGTCCGCTACCCAACCCATCGCTTTGTGTGTACTGCGCGTTAAACGTCTGATAAAATACGTTGCGCCGACCACCGCCTTTGTATATGATCCACAAGAGATTGTAAGGACCGTGAGGCACTCCGGTCGTCACTCCGTATATGACGGTATAATTCTCAAGGTCGAAGCGGCCACCGACTCGAAACCCAAAATGACTCTCTATGTCTGCTATTGACTCGTTAAACGTAAGCAAGGGTTTAATGTTGGCGCTTGAGCGGCTCACGGGTGCGTTTTGGTATAAACGATGAAACGTGACAATACTCTGCTCAACGGTGTAATCTCCGCCCGGATTAAAGCGGTTGTCGCCCACTCCGTGCATAACGTTCCAGTTAAACATCGTCTTAGCCGCCTCCGCCGCCCAATCCGCAATTTTATCCAAAAACGGATAATCTACGTCTTTGCTTAGTTGTTCAGGCTGCTCGGCGTAACAGTGGTATACGTCAAGCAACATTTTTGCGGCTTCTTGCCGAGTTATCAGACTCTGCGGCCTGAACGTTCCATCTCCGTAGCCGGAGATAATTCCAAGAGTGTTCGCCAAAGCAACAACGCCGTCCTCAACATCTGAAAAAGCAGAGTAGTCCGGCGAGATTTTACGAACCGCCATAATCGTGGTAATAAAGTCATCAATTTCCATGTTGTACTGTGCGGCTAAGAAATACATCGCATACCGTACAAACTCATAACGCGTTATCGGTCTTGTGAGGTCGCCAACATAGGCTCCCGCAGGTAATATATACAGCTCGTGTGCCAATGCTATTTCGTCACGCGCCCATTCAGATGTTTCGGAAGGTTCGTTGTTCACTGAGTTAGAAGCCGCTGCTGTACAAAACAAACCGCCGACGAGTAAAAGCGCGGCTACCATAAAGACGGATAACATTTTTACTTGTGCATTCATCAGCTTCATTTTTTTACCTTTCTCCTCCACACCGCCCCGTCCGTCGTGTTCTATACTTACCCTCTATATGGCATTATTGCACACGGCATGGCGATTGTCAACGCGCGTCGCGGATTCTTTGTGCGATATGTACAATTATTCGGGTGGGATATTAGTAAATCCGACGATTTTTCTTTATTACTATTGACTTGTCTACATACCGGCGTAATATACTGCCATCGGGTGACAGACATTATAAGTAGGAGGAAAGCGATGAAAAGCATAAAGTACCCGCGCGTGTTCGAGCCGATAAGACTTGGGCACACACTCTTCAAGAACCGGATATTTGCCGCACCTACGGGCTTCCGGGATTTCACGAGCGAGGACTTCATCACGCCGGACGGCATCGCGTATTATGAGCGCAAGGCGCTGGGAGGCGCCGCGTCCGTCTGCGTCGGGGAGACGTGCGTGTCCGGCGCGTACGGCAAGCACGGGGATCAGCACCTCGTTCTTGACGACCCGAAGGCCGCGAACAGCTTGGGGCGGCTGTGCAACACCGTGCAGCGGCACGGCGCTGTCTGTTCCGCGGAGCTTCAGCACGCGGGCTGGGCCGCCAACCGCCATTGGAGCGAGCCGGGACCCGCCTACGCGCCGGTGGAGGGCGAGCACGACGGGCGTTTTGTTCCGGCGATGCCCGAGGAAATGATCGAGGCGACGATTGAGCAGTGGGGGCGCGCGGCGGGGTTTGCCAAGCGCGTCGGCTTCGGCATGGTGACTGTCCACGCCGGGCACGGCTGGCAGCTGCACCAGTGGCTGTCCCCGCTGACAAACACCCGCAAGGACAGGTGGGGAGGTTCCCTTGAGAACCGTATGCGGCTGCCGGTGGCCGTCTTGCAGGCAATCCGGAGATATGTCGGCCCGAGTTACCCCATAGAAGTCCGTATCTCCGGCTCCGAGGCGTACGACGGCGGCTACGGTATTGAGGATGGAATCGAATTTGCGAAGGCGTTTGAGCCATACATAGATCTCGTCCACGTCTCCACGGGCAACTATGACGTGGACGAGGTGTTTACCGTGACGCACCCGAGCATGTTCCTCGACGAGGGCGTCAACGTCCACTATGCCGCCGATGTGAAAAAGCGCGTGAGAATACCCGTCGCGGCCATCGGTTCGCTGGGGGACCCGGAGCAGTTGGAGGAGATAATCGCGTCCGGTAAGGCCGATGTCGTCGAAATGGCGCGCGCGCTGATAGCAGACCCCGATCTGCCGAACAAGGCGCGTCAGGGCCGCGAGGAGGATATCCGTCCGTGTCAGCGCTGTCTCAACTGTTTTTCCGTGCTGCTGCCCACGGGCTTTTATACGTGCTCCGTAAACCCGGAGCAGGGCTACGACATCGAATTGCGCGGCGAGACGGCGAAACCGGAAAAACAGCGCGTGATGGTCATAGGCGGCGGACCGGCCGGTATGCAGGCGGCGCTCACGTGTGTCCGGCGCGGACACGAGGTTGTGCTCTGCGAAAAAGGAGCGCGGCTCGGCGGCGTCCTGCGCTGTGAGGAAAAGACTCCGTTCAAATGGCGCGTGGGCGCGTATCTGGACTATATGGAGCGGCAGCTCGCGAAATCCGCCGTTGACGTGCGGCTTAACACGGAGGTCACTCCGGAATACGCGAGTGCGGCGGGCGCGGACGTCGTAGTCGCAGCGCTGGGCGGCAGGCCGGCCGTACCGCCCATCCCCGGCATCGCGGGGAAGAACGTCGCCGGCGTGACGGAGGTCTACGCGGACGCGTCGCTCGCCGGCGGTTCGGTAATAATCCTCGGAGGGGGCTTGGCCGGAACGGAGCTCGGCATCTATCTGGGCTCGCTCGGCAAGAGCGTCCAAGTGCTCGAAATGCTCGACCGCGTGAGCGACGGGGGGAATTTCCTGCACGTCAAGGCGCTGAACCTCGAGATAAAAAAATACGGCGTCGTTATGAATTTTAACACCAAAGCCGTAAGAGTGACCGACACGGGCGTCGTCGCCGAGGACACCGTGACGGGAGAGGAGCGGGTATTTACGGCCGATACGGTGATAAACGCGCTCGGCGTGCTCCCCCTCCACGACGAGGCAAAGGCGTTTTTCGATTGCGCGGCGCAATTTCACGTCGTCGGCGACTGCCGCGCCGCCGCGAATCTCGAGCGCGCCGTCAGCAACGCATTCCATGTCGCGCGCGATATAGGGCGGTATTGTTAGCTATAGGAGGTTCCGCTCCGCGCGGCATGGACGAACAGAGAAAGCATAACGAAAGAGGTGCGGATATTGAATTTAATGTTTTACGGCGCCGACAGACAGGTCACGGGCAGCTGCCACGGCGTAGAGGTAAACGGAAAACGGGCGCTGGTGGACTGCGGCATGTATCAGGGCAGCGATAACGGCAGCGAACAGGATTTCGCGTTCGAGCCCTCCCGGATCGACTGTGTGATAATAACGCACGCGCACATCGACCACTCAGGCAGACTTCCCCTGCTCGTCAAAAGCGGTTACGGGGGCAGTATATACGCTACGGACGCCACATGCAGTCTGCTCGGAATAATGCTCCGCGACAGCGCGCGCATACAGGAAGCTGAGGCGGGCTGGAAGTCGCGCAAAAACAAACGTTCCGGTTCACGCGAGGAGGAACCGGAGTTTACCGTCCGGGACGCCGAGCGTGTTCTGGAGCTGCTAGTCCCGTGTAAATACGGAGACATGATAAGACCGTTCGACGGCATGGAATTTCGTTTTACCGACGCGGGACATCTGCTCGGCTCCGCGTTCGCCGAGATGTGGCTGTCGGAGGGAGGCGCGCGCAAAAAAATCGTGTTCTCGGGCGACATCGGCAACCTGGATCAGCCGATAATCAAGGACCCGCAGTATATTAAGCGGGCGGATATCGTCGTCATGGAGTCGACCTACGGCTACAAAAATCACGAGCCGTCCGTGGGGGGCGCGGCGGACTTGGCGAAGATAATCGACGGTACGCTGGCGCGGGGCGGCAACGTGATATTTCCAGCGTTTGCCGTCGGGCGGACGCAGGAACTCTTATATCTGTTCCGCGAGATAAAGGAACGCGGACTCGTCAAAAGCGCGCCCGACTTTCCCGTATACGTGGACAGTCCGCTTGCGTCGGCGGCCACAAGGATATACGACGTCGATCCGTCGGCGGCGCGGGAATACCTCGACGCCGCCGCGCTCGCCATACTGACGGCGGGTGTAAGTCCGCTGCGGTTTGGCAATCTGCATATAATCGAGACGTCCGAGGAGTCGAAGCTGCTCAACGACGACAGGACGCCAAAGGTGATCGTCTCGTCAAGCGGCATGTGCGAGGCGGGCAGGATACGCCACCACCTGAAGCACAATCTGTGGAGGCGGGAGTGCGCCGTAGTCTTTACCGGCTTTCAAGCGGCCGGCACGCTCGGACGGACGCTCGTGGACGGCGTCGTCCGGCGCGTCACGATATACGGAGAGCAGATATCCGTGCAGTGCCGCGTGTTCAGCTTCAGAAACCTGAGCGCGCACGCCGACAGGGACGGTCTGCTGAAATGGATAGGCGCGTTTGCCCCGAAGCCAGAGCGCGTCTTTGTCGTACACGGCGAGGCGAGTAACTGCGTGGCGTTCGCCGAGACGCTGGGCGGCTTGGGCCACAGCGCCTCCGCGCCCAAGTACGCCGCCGTATACGACGTTTCGGCGGGGGCGTACGTATACGAGGGGCGCGACCCCGTCAGGACGTCACGGGCGGAGACAGCGGCGAGCAGGGAGACGCCCGCCTACCGCAAGCTGGTAAACGCCGGACATCGCCTGATGGAGGTCATAGCCCGTAACCGCGGCGGCGCGAACAAGGACCTGACGAGGTTCGCCGAGCAGATCGTATCACTTTCAGACAAGTGGGAGAGGTAGCGCCGTCTAATGCGGCGGTGTGAGCCGCCTCCCGGGAGGAGCTTTTGCGGCGCGCGTATGCGCGCCGCGCTCATATTATCGCGCCCACGGACATATAGTTTACTGTTACGCCGGTATTCAAGCGGGGCCGCGCCTCAGCGTCTGATCGCGGCGTATTCGCGCGGCGGACGGCTTTGCCCGCATATATGTTCCGGGAGTGGTGTGATTGAAAACGGACATCGAAAGGCGCGCCTGCGAATTGGCGGCGTACATAATCGAAACCCGCGCTACCGTTCGCGCCGCGGCGAAGAAATTTAATATTAGTAAAAGCACAGTACACAAGGATCTTTCCGAGCGTCTGGAGCACGTCAGCAGGGCGCTGTACCTCCAGGTAAAGGATATACTCGAATTCAACAAGGCGGAGAGGCACATAAGGGGAGGAATAGCGACGCGGCTTAAGTACAAACGTCAGGAAGCGCGCGGGTCCGGGTCCAGGTCTGTTGCGTCATCCGGCTTCAACGAGGATAGAGACGCGGATTAGGTAGTTTGTAGGGTCCATGATTGATATTTCATTCAGCGGATACGTCTCAAACGACGGGCCTATCAGCTTTAGCTTACGCTCCTTGATAAAAGCCATCAGACGCCTGTACAGATCGTCGGTATCGCCGTAGTTGCCGCGGGCGTACCCCGTCGCATACAGACCTTCGGGCTTCACGTCCTGCCCGTCAGGGTTGTTAAAATAGAATCTGTCCGGCCACATCCAGTCGCTGCGTTTGAGCCTGTCCGCGGAAAAAGTGCCCCACGCGGAGTAGTTCAGGTTCATGTCGCTGTCGTACACCTTGCACCAGTTGTAGAAATCGAGCAGCGCGGCGTTGAGCGTTCGCCCGTTCGAGTAATCGTTGTACGGCCCGAGGAAAATGCGTTCCTCCGGCTGCCGCTCCAGATATATCCGGCTCTCGTCGATGTCTATGACGTCGTCTATCACGCCTATCATTGTTTCCATGAGTCTGCGCGCTTTTGTCAGCGATACTATGTCGCGGTCTATGTTGTCGATCTGCTCCCTAAAGAGCTTCAAAATACTCTTTGGGGTGCGGCGCTGCGCCACAAGGGTTATCTCCTTAAGCGACATCCCCAGATGCTGCAGCGTCCTGATAAGATTTACAAGCGCTATATGCTCGTCCGAGTAGTGCCGGTAATTATTGCCTCCGCGGGCAATCGGTTTTACCAGACCAACCTTATCGTAATGTATCAGAGCGGTTCTTGATACCCGCGAAAACTTTGCGAGCTCGCTTATCGATAGCAGTTCTGTATTCATTGAGTCTTTCAATTCCTTTCCCGAGGGCTGCCTTGCGTGCAGCGTGACGTTATGTGATGGATTATGCACTATATAGATAATAATCACATAATACCACAGGGCTTCGCATAAGTCAAAAACTGGAATCAAAAAATTCAAAAATTTTTTTCTTGTGTATTTGTTTTTCGTTTCTCTTGTTTGTTTTTTCTTCCCGCCGCCCACAAGCATGGCGCTTATTCTTGCTGGTCATGTCTTCGTCCTCACGGACTGCGCTGTAGGGTTTCCGTGCGGCGCTTGTGCTGCCTACATGTCTGGCGCTTATTCTTTCTGGTCACTCCTCCGGCGGGTGACTTTTCGTCCCGCCGAAAAGTCACCAAAAGGCGGCTAAAGGGGCGGGGCTTCCCCTCCCCGCCCCTTTGGAATCCCCACCCCCCAAAATGCGGGGGCGTAGTTCATCTGCTACTGTCGATTGGCTATATTTAAAGGTCAAATCAAAGTACCCCACGGGGGAGCGTTTTGTGTTGCCCTGCGTCCCGACGCCTCTACGCCGGCTTCCTCCAAGTATGCGAAATTGATCCGACTACATGTACTCTCTCTGCCGCGTGAATACCGGGTTGAATACCATAAACGACATCGCGCGCTTGAACGCGTCGTTCGGCGCCGTCTTGGGAAACGCGCGGAGCATGGCGTCGCAGCGCGCCTTCACGCCCTCGTAATACTCCGAATGCGTTATGATATAGAGGTCGTTTCTCCTTATGCCGCGGAATACGAGTTTGCCCGCCTCGTCGGGATGCAGCTCACGGTTCCTCATCGCCTCGAAATCAAGATCCGGATCCACGTCGTCGAACATGGGCGGCGGAGGGGGAGGCGGCGGAGCCGTGGGCGTCAGGCCGCTGAGCAGCGCCGGAACCTCGAACGACGTTCTGCCGAGGTCTGTCTTGAACGGGCCGGGGCAGAACACACTCGCGCCGTAGCCGTCCGGGAGTTCTCCCGCCAGCGTCTCCGTAAGCGAGATAACGGCGCCCTTTGTGATATTGTAAAGCCCCAGCGACGGCGGCGGCAGCAGTCCGTTTTTTGACGAGGTGCTCACAATGTGTCCGCCCTCGCCGTGCCTGAGCATCCGCGGCACTACGGCGCTGATGCCGTTGAGCACACTTTTCAGGTTGACGTCGATAGCCATATCCGTATCCTTGTACGACATCTCCCACAGCGGCCCGTGAGCGCAGCCTATGCCCGCGTTATTGCACAGCAGATGGATATTGCCGAATTTCGCCTCCGTCTCGTCGACGGCCTTTTCAAACGCGTCGCGGTCGGTGACGCTGAAGCAGAGGCCGAGTGCTCTCGCGCCGTTTTCCTCGAACCACGGCAGCGCCTCGTCGAGCGCGGATTGGCGTAAATCGGCGAGCGCCACATTCATACCCTCCTTTGCCGCCCGCTTAGCGATTGCCAGCCCGAGCCCGCTCGCGCCTCCCGTGATAAACGCGGTCTTACCCTTGAACCTTACCATAAATCAGTCCCCTTCCCATGTTTTGTCGGATGTACGACAGCTTCTTAAACCGCCCCAATTATACAGCGTATTCCCGCGCAACACAAGACTCACGGAAGCATATCAGACGCTCAGCAGCTTTTCAAACGTGATCGCGCGGCAGCTTTTTTCAAAATGTCCGTTGTGGACGGCAATCCCGAGCGCGCACGCCGACGCGGCCATTCCCGCGTAGACGGACGTGAGTATGCCGAGCGCCGCGAGCGCCGCAAACCCCACCGTATCCGCAATCGGGGAGAATATAGCGAGAGCGGACGGCGACACGGCGACCGCCGCGCTTATGGCGCGCATGGCCGCCGAGCGGACGTCCCCGCCCGAAACCGCTGTAATCGCAACAACCGCGGCAGCCGCCAAAAAAACAAGCGGGACGAGATATATCCCGACGCGCTGCGCGCGCAGTCTCAAGCCCCCCTGCTCTCCCGAAAGACTGCGCCGCGCAGCCGCGAGCAAGCGCGGATATACGCACTCCTCACGGCTGCATAGCGCCTCAATTTCGACGGCGCGGTCATAATTCACGCCCCCGCAGTACAGCGTATCGCCCGCGCGCTTTGTCACGCGCGTTATATCGCCGGTGAGTATGGATTCGTCCGCGCTCGTCTCCCCCGAAACCAGACGTCCGTCAACGGGAACGATACCGCCGCGCGGTACTGTGACGACTCCGCCCGCCGAATACTCTCCGGGTTCCCCGGCCGCTGCATCCAACCCTGCCATAGCTTCCGCCGCGGCGAGCTGCGCGCTCCTTGTAAAATATCGCGCTATGAGCAGAAAAACAGTCGTGACATATACCATGTGCGCGTAATGCCCCGCCCCGCCGGCGGCCGAGGCGCCCGCGTCCGCCGTAGGCGCGAGCGCGCGCGCGGAGCACAAACAATACAAAACGAGCGCCGCCGCAGCGGCGGGCAGCTGCAAAAACACGGAGGTGAGGTCGCCGTTTCGCGAGTCCGACCACAGCTGCGCGAGAAAAATCGCCGTGACGACGCTCGCAATAATCCAGTACAGGCGCCCATGCGGCCCCGCGAGTGAAACGAGCTCGCCCAAAACCGAAAGGACAAACGTGCATAAAATCCGTATGCGCGCCTCACGCATACGCGGCGGGGCGCACACTCCGTCAGCTTTTGTAAACGTCAAGCTCTCCGTGTTCAAAGTAACCATACCGCTCCTCTTCATCCCGAACCGTAAAGCCGAGGTACCGGGCGAGAACGCGCCGGCGTACCATGATCTTCACAACGAGACACGCGGCGACCACACAGCACAACATAATTACGACCAAGCCCTTCATCGTTTGTTCAAGCGTTTCCCGTCCGGGGTTTTTGTGCGCTTACCCCATATGCGATATGCGGCGGTGAGTCACGCCGCCGGAGTGACATGCACCGGCGTACGGCCGTCGATGTAGACGGCGAGCTCCGCGTCGCCCCCGCTCCCCGCGCGGAACGTCTGCCGCGTTCCCTCGACGGTATACAGCGCGTCCGGTTTAAGTCTGCCGAGCCGTATCGTATACTCGCCCGGTTCCTCTCCGTTGTACAGCACGAGCTCCAAGTCGTCTCCGCCGCTGGACGCCCTAGCGACCATCACCTCCGGGAATGAGCAGTCCGCGAGGATCGGGCCCGTCTTTGCCGTCTCGTCAGGCCCGCGCAGGATGATGTCCGTCCAATCGCCCTTCCTCGCCAGATGCGCGAACGACAGAAACGCGCTGACGACGACGGGGACGTTCTTCCATTTGAGGACTTTGGGATCCTTTGAGCGCTCGAGGTATATCTCCTCCGCGCGTAGCAGACCCTCCGCCATCTCCGTGTCGCCGTATTCCGTCGCCACCATCTCGAGCTGTGACATTACGAGCGCCGGATTGAACGACAGCGTCGCCATGTCAAAGACCTCCTCCCACTTCTTGCCCCGGATATACGCCACGCCATCGCGCAGCTCCAGCGAATATTTGCGGATGAAAGCGTACGCGCGTTTGCACAGTCCCGGGAACATAGGGGCGTAATGCAGGTAGTTCTGCACGTCAGCGAGCGGGTCGTAGCCTATTTGGGACGCCGGCAGATGGCGCAGTCCGAATATGTACTGTCTCCGCAGCGCTATCGACCCCTCGATCTCGACAAATTCCGAGGAGAGGTTGTCGTACAAGTCGTCCCAGATATCCTCCATATAGTGTGTGCCGTGGTCGCGGTCGTAGATCAACATACCGAGAAGCCCGTAGGAGTTGCAGGTCGGAAACGCGACATGCGGCTCGCACGGGATATACATGTACGGGTACATCTTACTGTGGAGCTGCTTGTACAGCGCTTCCACGACGCCCTTGACGCTGTAGTCGTACGTCTGCTCCGGTTTGCCGGCAAACGGCTGGAATTTCAGCGCGCCCTCCTCCTCGTACTTGCGGTCTCCGAACTGCTCTCCGAAGCTCGCAATCATCGGCAGCATCCAGCCGGACAGCATGATATTGGCGTGGTTTATCGGGTCGGGATCCCACTTCCAGTACCCGATGAGAGACGTTTTCGCCCAGTACCCGCATGTGCGCGGATCGGTGACGGCGTTTATGCAGAACTCGCGCGCGTGTTTGAGATAGCCGTGGAAATTCGGCAGATACTTCGCCTGAAGTACCATAAGCGCCATCCCGACGACGGAGAACTGATAGCGGTTGTCTGTCAGTACGGGTATCTTGAAGTGGTCGAATTTGCTGAAATCGCCGAAATCGCGCACCGCCGCCTCCAATAGGTATCGCTCCGCGCGCAGTTGATCCTCGCTGAGCTCGCGCGGCGAGTCGTCGTGATACCGCTCCATTATTTCGTCCAGCTCCCGCACCGCCCCGTCAAACGCGTCGATCCGCTGCCGCCGCGCCTGCTCCATCTGTGTATACATCTTGCGCACACGCCGTTCGTAATCACCGAAGAGGACGACCGCCGCCGCGACGGTCAGGATGTATCCCCACCAATACGGGGAGATCGCGAACAGAAAATCGACGGGCGTTCCGGAAATCAGCGTCAGCAGGCCGCCCGGCGCCCCGAGCAGCCAAAACCCGAATACCCCCACGACGGAGCCGTAAATATCGAGTATGCGCATCCCGCGCTTTCTCCACAGCCAAAAGCACAGCCCGACGCCCAGCGGCATCGTCAGCGCCCCTCCGGCCGCCATAAGGCCCCCGCCGGGTACGATAAATCCCAGCCCCACCGCCACAAGCCACGGCTCAACGGCGACGCCCGCCAGCTTTAATATGAGCGGCAGCACACCCACGACACACGCGGCCGCGTGTACGATACGCCATGTCACGCCTCTTTTTGCCATTCGGCGGCCGTTATACCCTTTCTGCGGCCCTGTTTCCTCTATGCGCGACACCTTTGCGTACCGCTCCGCGAGCCGCTCGATGTCTGTCTTGATACCGACTGCTTCCATCGTGATACCCCCCAATCATTCCACAATATATGAAATCTATCACATAAATCCGTCTGTTGCAATACTCACCTTATTCATTTCGCCGACACGTTCACCGACACGTTTTGATCCCTCACCCGTCCGCGCAATACTTGCGCTTTTTGTTTTTTTGTGCTATCATGGTCTCCGTCGTGAGAGACAAGAGAGACGGGACGCATGAATTTTTCCTGATAAGAGGGTTGTATAGTGTCTGTTTTACACGGCGGGACAGCGGCTGACGCGGACCGCGCGCCGCCGTCCGGTGGTTTTGACGCGCGTTCCGATCTGGCGTATTTTACCGGGTTATGGGAGACGCGCGGGAGGGGGCCGGTGTGTCACACGCCGGAGCTCTGGGACAGCCGCGCGGACGAGTGGATCGGCGGACTTGAACGCGGCGCCGGCAGACCCGGTATGCGCGACCGCGCCGAGGCCGCCGCGCTCTACCTCAGAAACCGCGGACTGCTCGGAGCGAACGACTCGGTGATAGACGTCGGTTGCGGGCCGGGCCTATTCGTGGCGGAGTTTGCGGAGACGGCGGGACACGCAACGGGGTTTGATTACTCGTCGCGGTTTATCGGGTACGCCGAAAAATACGCCGCCGGGCGCGGCGTTGCGAACGTGTCGTTTCGCGTGTGCGACTTCACCGCCATAGACATCGACGCGGAGGGACTCGCGGGCGCGTTCGACCTCGTTTTCACGTCGATCACCCCCGCGGCGTCAGCTAAGGGATGCATGGACAAGCTGATACGCATGAGCCGCGGCTGGTGCTACAACGCGTCTTTCGTACACGCGGAAGACGATCTGGCGGAGCGCGTATCGCGCGACGTATTCGGCGAGAGGTTCACGCCGCGGTGGAACGGCAGTGGGTTCTACGCGCTCGTAAACCTCCTGTGGCTGTCGGGCTACTACCCCGAGACTACATATTACGACGAGACGCGCGACGAGGACGCCGCGCCGGAGATGGCGCTGGCTTCGGAGCTCGCCTCGCGCTGCGGTCACGAGAGCGGCGGCGACGCGGGACTGGTACTGCGGTACCTCGAAAAAGCGGGCGAGATCAGGCGCCACAGCCTGTTCAGGTACGGGGCGATACTGTGGAACGTCACGCAACGCGACAGGCGATGACGGGCGGGCGCGGAGGACGCGAGGGCGCGCGGGAGCGCGAAAGCGGCGCCCGGCGCCGTTTCACGCTGACGGTCGTGTGCCTGTTCGCGCTTGTCATATTAGGCATACTGCTGTCGCTCACGCTCGGGCGATACCCCATGAGTCCGGGACAGATACTTCAGGCGCTGCGCGAGCGTTTTCTCGACGCGGCCGGCGGGCTTTTGAACCGGCTGTTCGGAACTCGGCTTCCCCAGGCCGGGAGCGGAGGAGCGCTGACCGAACAGATGCTGGCGATCTTCTTCAACGTGCGTCTGCCCCGCGTGTTGCTGGCGTGCCTTGTGGGCTGCTGTCTGTCCGCGGCGGGAGCTTCGTATCAGGGCGTATTCCAGAACCCGATGGCGTCGCCCGACATACTCGGCGCGTCGTCCGGGGCGGCCGTGGGGGCGGCGCTGGCGATACTGCTGGAGCTGGACGCGCGCATGGTGATGCTGTTCGCGTTTGGCGCCAGTCTCCTGACGATAGCCGTCGTCATGCTTGTCTCGGGAACCGCGCGCGGGAACAAGTTGCTGCGCATAGTGCTCGCCGGAATCATGATCTCGTCGCTTTGCAACGCCGGCACGTCGTTTATCAAGCTGGTGGCCGACCCGAACAATATACTCCCGGAGATCACATACTGGCTGATGGGTTCGCTGGCGAAGGCGCGGCCGGAAAATCTCTCGTTCGCCGTCGTACCGATGGCGATTGGACTCGCGCCGCTCATACTCCTGCGCTGGCGGCTCAACATTCTCACGCTGTCCGACGACGAGGCGCGCACGATGGGGGTGAACGTCGGTCTTGTCCGCGCCGCCGTTATCGTCTGCGCCACGCTTGTGACGGCGGCGAGCGTATCGGTGTCGGGACTCGTCGGCTGGGTGGGGCTCGTTGTGCCGCATCTGGCCAGAAGACTGGTCGGCAGCAATTACCGCCATCTCATGCCGGCGAGTATGCTCACGGGCGCGCTGTTTCTGCTCATCGTAGACAACGTCTCGCGGAATCTGCTGCTGACGGAGATACCGCTGGGGATACTCACGGCCGTCGTCGGCGCGCCGTTCTTCATCTGGCTGATAACGCGAAAGAGGGACACCATATGAACGTCAGCGTCAGCGGTCTCACGTTTTCGTACGGGCGCCGCCGCGTTCTGGACGACGTCAGCTTTGAGGCGGGCGGCGGAGAGCTGCTGTGTGTGCTCGGGCCAAACGGAGTGGGAAAGAGCACGCTGTTCGGCTGTATTCTGGGCTTGCTGGCGCCGTCGGGCGGCGGTGTGCTCGTGGACGGGACGCCGGTGGAAAAAATACCGCCCCGCGAATTGGCGCGAAAGCTGGCGTTTGTGCCGCAGTCACACGCCCCCACGTTCAATTACACCGTGTTTGACATGGTGCTCATGGGCACCACGGCGCGCGTAGGGGGCATATCGTCGCCCGGCGCCGAGCAGACGCGCGTCGCCGCCGATTCGATAGAGCGGGTCGGCATATCGCATCTGGCCGAGCGCGGCTACATGCGCATAAGCGGGGGCGAACGTCAACTTACGCTGATAGCGCGCGCGCTGGCGCAGCAGGCGGACGTCATCATCATGGACGAACCCACGGCGAATCTCGACTACGGGAATCAGCTCCGCGTGCTCAAATGCGTGAAGGACCTCGTGCGCAGGGGCCTTACGGTCATCCAGAGCACGCACAATCCGGATCACGCCTTTATCTTCGCGGATCGTGTGCTGGCGCTGTACGGCGGGCGCGTGGCGGCGTTCGGAGAGCCCGCCTCGGTGATTTCGGAGGAGTTGATCTCCTCGCTGTACGGTGTGAGAGTGCTCATCCGCCGGGGCGAAAACGGTCTGCCGCGCTGCGAACCAATAGTATAAGTTGTACTCGTCTGATTTGAAAGGAATGGTCATAAATATGAAGCTGAGGAAAATGAAAAGGTGCGCCGCCCTGCTGCTGGCGCTTGTGACTGCGCTGACGCCGCTCGCGTCGTGCGCAAAAAAGGCGGCGCCGGAGGAATCCGCGCCGTCGGAACCGCGGGTCTTTACGGACTCGGCGGGACGCGAGGTCAATTTGCCCGCGAATATCACGAGAATAGCGCCCTCCGGCGCGCTCGCGCAGATGTTTCTGCTCGCCATAGCTCCCGATATGCTGGTGTCGATAGCCTCGGAGTATTCGGACGAATATGCGAAGTATATACCGGACGCGGTGGCCGGTCTGCCGGTGATCGGGCAGTTCTACGGCTCCGATAACCTGAACCTCGAGACGATAGCCTCGATAAATCCCGACGTCGTAATAGACGTGGGTGAGCCCAAGGGCACGATAGTGGAGGACATGGACGGCATAGAGCAGGCGACCGCCATACCCGCCGTACACGTCACCGCGGCCCTGCGGAGCGCGCCGCAGGCGTTCCGCACGCTGGGCGAGCTGCTTGGACGCGAGGAAAAGGGGGAGGCGCTGGCGGCGTTTTGTGAGAGAGCTCTGGCGCAGACGGACGCCGTCATGGCGCGCGTGGGCGACGGCAAGGTCTCCGCGCTCTACTGCCTCGGCGACGCCGGACTGAACGTGCTCGCGCGGACGTCGTTCCACTCCGAGGTGCTGGATTACTTGACCGACAACGTCGCCGTTGTTGACGAACCGTCGTCCAAGGGGAGCGGAAATGAGACTGACCTCGAGCAGATAAGCGTGTGGGATCCGGAGATTATCATTTTCGCGCCGGACAGCGTCTACGACGACGTGGCGGGCGACCCGACATGGAGCAAGCTGCGCGCGGTGAGTGACGGAAAATTTTACCGGACACCCTCCGGCCCTTACAACTGGATGGGCTCTCCGCCGTCCATAAACCGCTATCTGGGTATGCTGTGGCTGTCGAGCGTCCTCTATCCGGAGTACGCGGAATTTGAACTCTATGACGAGGTCAAGGAGTATTACAGTCTGTTTTACGGCTTCGAGCTCTCCCGGGAGGAATTTGACACGCTGACGAAATAGCTATTGACTGATATGATAAAATATCCGCAGAGCGGATATTTTATCACGCGCATGCGCCCGCTGTGCGGGCGCGCGCTTAAACTTTGAGCCGCGGCGCGGGACGCGCCGCATGGCGATCTATCATAAATTGCAAAGCAATTTATGATAGAATAACAAACAGTTGTTTTATGCCTCGAACGAAGTGAAACGAAAGGCATGGGCATAATTATGATCAAAATTGCCGATATGCCGCAAGCGGCGCTCGCCGCAGGGCTTGAGAATGTGGTTCCTGCGGGAGCGCTCTCACACGCGTATATAATCCACGGGGAGCGCGCGGGCGCGGCGGCGGTAGTGCTTGCGGCGGCTATGCTTTGCGTAGGCGGAGAGCGTAAACCGTGCGGACAGTGCGCGCACTGCTGGAAGGCGGCGAGCGGGACGCATCCCGACATTATTTATGTGGAAAAACCCTCCGACAAGAAGGAGCTGCCCGTAAAGAGCGTCCGGGAACTCGTAAAGGACACCGCGGTACTGCCGAACGAGGCGGACAGAAAGGTGTACGTCTTCCAAAATGCCGCTGAGCTCAGCGCGGAGGGACAGAACGCGCTGCTCAGAGCTCTGGAGGAACCGCCGGCGCACGTATCGTTCATTATCGCCGCGGACGACCCCGGCCGGCTATTGCCTACTGTGCGCTCGCGGTGCGTCACTCTCCGCGCCGGGCCGGGCGGGACGGATGCCGCGGCGGATGCGCCGGAGGGCGGGCAGGAGGGGACGGACACCGTGGCAAGGCAGTTTTTTGAGGCTCTGGATTCGGACGCCCTCGCGTTCGTAAAGTTCACGTTTTCGCTTCAAAATCTGGACAGGGCGGCGTTTGCCGAATTTATTGCCGGGGCGCGCGAAACCGCCGCGGCGCGGCTCCGGGACGAGGTGTCCGGCGCGGCGCGGCGCGGCGGCGGGGCGCGGAGCGTTCTGCGCGCTCTGGAGCTCGCGCAGGATTATCTTCAAGCTAACGTGAGCGCCGGGCATATCGCCGGTATGATGTGCGCGGAGCTGCTGCCGGAGAAATGATTATTATTTCGCACGATACGTCGTGCCGCATGTATGGAAAGGGGAGAGCAAGTGACAGAGGTTATAAGCGTTCGTTTTGACAACAACAAGGTGTTTTTCTTCGATCCCGGAGGCTTGACCGTCAAGCGGGGCGCCGGCGTTATCGTGGATACGGTGAAAGGACGCAATTTCGGGGAGTGCGTGTACGGCAATCACAGCGTCGAGGACTCCGCGATTGTAAAGCCGCTTCGCCCCGTGGTGAGGCTCGCGACCGACGACGACAGACGGCGCGTAGTGGAAAATTCGGAGAAGAAGACCGAGGCGTTCACGGTCTGCCGGAGAAAGATAGCGGAGTACAAGCTCCCCATGAAGCTGGTGAGTATCGAGTATTCATTTGACGGCAATAAGCTGGTGTTCTATTTTACCGCGAACAGCCGCGTGGATTTCCGGGAGCTCGTAAAAGAGATGGCCGCCACGTTCAAAACGCGAATCGAGCTGCGACAAATAGGCGTGCGCGACGAGGCGCGCGTCGTGGGAGGACTCGGTATTTGCGGCAGACCGTTTTGCTGCTCCCAGTTTTTGCGTAATTTCCACCCCGTATCAATCAAGATGGCAAAAACGCAGGGCTTGTCGCTCAACCCGACGAAGATTTCCGGCGCCTGCGGCAGACTCATGTGCTGCCTGAAATATGAGGAAGCGGCGTATGTGGATATAGTCAAACAGGCGCCAAAAACGGATTCGTTTGTCGAGACTCCGTCGGGCAAGGGAACTATAGTCAGCGTGAATCTGCTGCGCGGCAACGCGCGAGTCCGTCTTGAGGATGGGACGGACACAGCGCTGAAGACGTTTGACTTCGGCGAGATGGTGGTGCTCGGCGGAAAGCTGCGGCGCGCGGAATACGTCGCCGCCAAGGCGGAGGGCAGACTGAAGGAAGCCGGATTTTCGGAGCAGCCGCCGCCCGAGCTCGCCGCGCTCGCCAAACACGACGTAAGCAAGCTGGACGAGGTGCTGTTCTCGCTCTCCGGCGACTCCGGAAAGGAGAGCGCCGCCGGCGCGGCGCGCGTACCGCGGCCAGCTCCCCAACCGCACGTCAGGCCGGACGCGCGCGATAAGCTCGACAGGACGCTATCGTCAAAGCCCACCCGCGAACCGCGGGACGACATCATATTCGCAAAAGATAACGCGCGCCAGAAAAAGGGCAAGAGGTGGAAGGATCAAGGCGGAGGCGGCGCGGCGCGTAAAAACAAGCCGCCGAAAACGCCCTGACGCCGCGGGGCGCGGCCGTTTTGGACGCGGACGCCGGACGGGACGCGACCGCGGGCATTGCGGGCGCGCTTTCGCGCAGCGGGCGCAAATGGCGCAAATTCACGCTATTGGCACAAATTCACGCTTGACAGCCCCGCGCGCGCGGCGCTATAATACATCATGGAAGTCGGAGGGGACTCCGGAACCAAAACCGTGGACGGGTGCGCGTATCCGCGCGAGAATAGGGAACCGGGTGCGAATCCCGAACAGTCCTGCTGCCGTGATGATTAGTACGGTTTTAATGTGCGTGACGTATAGCTGCCTCACGCCGGCCACTGGGATACCATTCCCGGGAAGGTGAAAACCGTGTGCGAGTGTTTATCCGGGTACACTCCTGATCTGAGTCGGAAGACCTGCCCGTGCCACTGCTTCTATCGCCTTCACAGAGTATGAAGTTGCGTGTGGGTCAGGTCGCGTTGCGGCGTCAAAGCGCCGCGCGGCGCCGCGAGATCATGGCATATGCAATTTCGTCCTTTCAGGCGGAGTTGCATTTTTTGTTGCGGGTGAGGCGATCGTCATTATGTGGAAAGCGGGCGGGGCGCGGATGAGGGTTTTTATATCGGGAGGCTGCAAAAACGGAAAATCGTACTACGCGCAGCGGCTCGCGCACGCCATGCGGAGGACGGGACTCTACTATATCGCCACGATGCGCCCCAGCGACGTCGAAGACCACGAACGCATACTGCGTCACCGCCGCGAGCGTCTCGGCTGGGGCTTTGAGACGGTGGAGCAGCCGGAGAACATCCCGGAGATTTTGGATAAATGCGACCCGGACGCGTCGTTTCTTCTCGACAGCCTCACGGCGCTCCTGTCAAATGAGATGTTCCCGCCCGGCAAAGCTGCGATAAATTACGGCGCGGCGGACAAGATAACGGGAGAGATGATAGAACTGCTCGACTCTGTGCGCGATATTGTGGTGGTCTCCGATTTCATCTATTCCGACGGCTTGCTGTACGACGGGCCCGCGGAGTGGTTTCGGCGGTCGCTCGCGCAGATCGACAGAGCCGTAGCGGCCCGGAGCGACGCGGTGATAGAGATAGTGTTTTCCGGCGCCGTCGTCCACCGCGGAGCGGAGCGGCTGAGACGAGAGGGTCTTCTTCCCGCGGGAGGCGCCGCGTGAAGCTGATCGTCGGGGGGGAGTATCAGGGAAAGCTTGATTACGCGCTCGGGCGTTTCGGCCTAGCGCCCGGAGACGTGTGGTTTTGCGAGTACGCGGGGGCGAGACTCAATACGGACAAGCCGGTGATATACAAGCTCGAGCGGTGGATATTTGACGCTCTGCGGGCGGGGCTTGATCCGGACGCGGAGCTCGAAGCGCTCCGCCCGGGGCTCCGGGACAAGATAATCATCTGCACCGACGTCTCGTGCGGCGTCGTACCCGCCGATCCGGAGCGGCGGGCGTGGAGAGAGGCCGTGGGACGCGCGTGCGCCCGCCTCGCGCGAGGCTCCGACGAGGTCGTGCGCATGTTTTGCGGGATACCGACAATACTGACACAATGGAGAGATGAAGGATGAAAAAATTTATAGCGATCATTTTGGCGGCGCTGGTTGCGCTGTCCGCGCTGGCGGCCTGCGGAGGCGGGAACAATACGTCCCCCTCGCCCTCCGGTACGGATACCGGCAATGGGCAGCAGGACGGACTTATCGACAATGTTGACGGCGAGGAGCCGCGCGGCGAAGCGCCGCCGACGGAGAGCGCGGAGGCGCCGCCTTCCGACAGCCCGAGAGTCGCCGCCGACAGGGAGGGCAATCCCATAACACTACCGGAGGTCATCGAGAGAGTTATGATATTCGGGCCGTCAAACTGCGAGCTACTGGTAGACCTCGGCTTTGGGGACGCCATAGTCGCGGCCGATACCTACTCCGGCGCCATAGCGGGGCTCGCGCCCGATTTGCCGCTTTTTGACATGGCGGCCCCGGACGTCGAGTCGATAGTCGCGCTCGACCCCGACGTTATTTTCGTCACGGGCATGGTTCAGGCGGGCGGCGAGGATCCGTACAAGCCGCTGCGCGACTCGGGGATATGCGTAATATACGTGCCGTCGAGCAGCAGCATCGAGAGCATCAAGGAGGATATACGCTTTGTTGCCGCCGTGATGGGCGCCCAGGAGGGCGGCGCGGCGCTGATAACCAAAATGGAGACGGAGATCGCCGCGATAAAGGCCGTAGGCGACACGATAACGGAGAAAAAGACGGTGTATTTTGAACTGTCCGCCGCGCCGTACATGTACAGCTTCGGCTCGGGGGTGTTCCTCAACGAGATGATCGAGATAGTCGGCGCGGTGAACGTCCTCGCGGATCAGGAATCATGGCTGTCCGTGGCGGACGAGGCCGTGCTGGGCGCAAATCCCGACGTCATTCTGACGAGCGTGAACTACATCGACGACCCCATCGGCGAGATAAAGTCGCGTCCGGGCTGGCAGACGATTTCCGCGGTGGCCGCCGGCGATGTCTATTATATCGACGCCGACGCGAGCAACCGCCCCAACCACAACATTGTCAAGGCGCTGCGTGAGATCGCGCTCGCCGTCTACCCGGATAAATACGGGGCATGAGGCTGAAAATCACGGTCACAATCGCCCTGAGCCTTGTGATTTTGATCTTCGGTATGGCTGTCGGCAGCGTTTATATACCGCCCGCCGACAGCTTGGCTATCGTTTGGCATAAGATAACGGGCGCGGCGGTCCCGGACTTCGTCAAGAGCACCGACGTGGCCATAATATGGGACCTCCGCCTGCCCCGCGCACTGCTGGCGTTCGTCGTCGGCGCGGCGCTGTCCGTCAGCGGAGCGGTTATGCAGTCGGTGCTGAAAAACCCGCTCGCGTCCTCATATACGCTCGGAGTCTCGTCCGGCGCGTCGCTCGGGGCGGCTATCGTGATAGTCTGCGGCGTCACGGTGCCGGCGCTGCAAATGTTTACGCTGCCCGTCATAGGCTTTGCTCTCGGGCTCGGGACCATACTGCTTGCCATCGCCGTCTCCTCGCGTCTCGACGGCAATCTTGAGAACAACACGATAATACTCACGGGAATGGTCATATCGCTTTTTATAAATGCCGTCGTGACGCTTGTGTCGGCGTTGACGCGCGAGCATATCCAGCGCCTCATATATTGGCAGATGGGCAGCTTCCAGCTCAAGGAGTGGTCTACGCTCTATGTGCTGTTCCCCATTATACTCGTCTGCGCGTTTGTCGTGGCCCACTTCAACCGCGAGCTCGACATGCTGACCTTCGGCGAGGAACAGGCGAAGACGATGGGCGTGAACACAAAGCGCGTTAAGTGGATACTGCTCATCGTGGCGGCGGCCATGACGGGCAGCGCCATATCGTTCGTGGGCGTAATAGGCTTTGTCGATCTCGTCGCGCCGCACATCGTCCGGAAAATTTTCGGCGCGTCGCACAGATACGTCATACCTATGTCGGCGGTGCTGGGCGGGGGCTTTATGGTGCTGTGCGATCTCGCCGCGCGCACTCTCGTCCCGCTTCAGGAACTGCCGGTCGGCGCGGTAACGGCGATGATCGGCGCGCCGTTTTTTACGTATATCTATTTCAGCAGAAGGAAACATCCGTGAAAATTCTTTTCGGCGCGGCCGGAGGGGGACGGGAGAGGCGCGTATGCTGAAGGTCGAAAATGTCTCCGTGGGGTACGGCGGTGCGCCTGTCGTGCGGAACATATCGTTCAACCTCGATAAAAACGAGAATCTGTGTATAATCGGGCCGAACGGGTGCGGTAAGACTACGCTGCTCAAGGCCATTGCCGGCATACTGCCCTACAGCGGCAGCGTGGAGCTCGACGGGAAGCCGCTCCGACGGATGAAGATCCGCGAGATAACGAAGAAGATCGCGATGCTGAGCCAAATATCGGGCGTATACTTTTCATACAGCGTGTTTGACACCGTGATGATGGGACGGTACCTGCATATGCGCGGCAGCTTCTTCGGCTCGGCGTCGGAACGCGACCGCGATTTTGTGTCGGAATGTCTGCGCGCCGTCGACCTTGAGTCCGTGGCCGACAGGGGGATATCAGAGCTCTCCGGCGGTCAGCTCCAGCGCGTGTTTTTCGCGCGCGCGCTGGCCCAGGAGCCCGACGTCATACTGCTTGACGAGCCCACGAACCACCTCGACATCAAGTACCAGATAGAGCTTATTGAATATCTAAAGGAGTGGTCGCGCGCGGGCGGACACCGCGCCGTCGGCGTGCTGCACGACATTAACCTCGCGATGCGTCTCTCCGAGAACATGCTTCTGATGAAGGACGGCATAACCGCCGCCGAGGGGCGGGCGGGCGAACAAATCGACTCCGGGATGCTCCGCGACGTATACGGCGTCGATGTGGTCGGCTTTATGAAGCAGTCCCTGCGGAGATGGGACGGCATGTAGGGCAACCGGCGCGGCGCGGTTGTTGCCATCCTTGTCCGGCGGTGATATAATTATTTCGGAAAACTCATAATAGCCTTGTTGCTAAATATTTAAGGAGAGCGGAAAATGAAGGATTTCAAGGACAAGATAGTTTTTATCACCGGCGGCGCGTCCGGCGCGGGCTTTGGACAGGCGCAGATATTCTCCGAGGCGGGCGCGAGGGTGGTCATCGCGGACGTGCGGCAGGACCACCTCGACGAGGCCGTCGCGTACTTCAAGGAGAAGAACGCGCCCGTACACGCCATACGGCTTGACGTCACGGATCGCGCGGGGTACGCCGCGGCCGCCGACGAGATAGAACGCGTCTGCGGAGGTGCGCCCGACGTGCTCATACTCACGGCCGGCGTCAACGTGTTCGGGCCGGCCGAGGCTTCAACCTACGACGACTACGACTGGGTCGTGGGCGTGTGCTTCGGCGGCGTCGTCAACGGACTCGTGACATTCGTCCCGCGCATGATCAAAAAAGGCACGGGCGGCTATATTGCGGCCACTGTGTCGTGGGGCGCCTTCGGCGCGGGTTCGATGACCGCGCCGTACTCGGCCGCGAAGTCGGCGGTGCTCAACATCATGGAGAGCTATTACCACGCGCTGAAGCCTTACGGGATCGCCGTGTCCGCGCTGTGCCCGGCCAACGTGCGTTCACGCATATACGAGGCGGCGCTCAACAGACCGGAAAATCTGCGCGACACCGGCTACAACGTATCGGAGACCACCCAGAGCTTCCTCGCCGGTATGCACAAGAACGGCATGGATCCCCGCGTACTCGCCGAATGGCTGAAGAAGGGCATGGCGGACGAGATATTCCTCATCATACCGTATAACAACGGGCCGCGCATGGTGGAAATTGAACTGGAGCGGTTCAGGCATTACGCCTCTCCGGAGGGGATGAAGTATCTGGAGGATAAGCAGAAGCAGCCCCCCACGCAGGAGGAGCTCGAAATGATGTCCGAACGCGAGGGCTACGATATAACCGCAGCGCGCGGCGCGCCGTCCGGCGGGGACGCCGCGCTCTCGTTCGAGGAGAGCGGCTTTGCCAAGGCGAGAGCCGACGCGGACTGGGTTGATCCGGACAAGCGCGTGAAATAAAATGAGTGAATTCAGCAGCTTAGAGGACGCTCTGGGGTATGTGTTCCGCGACAGGACTCTTATCAGGAACGCTCTGACGCACAGTTCGTACGCAAACGAGAGCAAAAGAAGCCGCGTGATATGCAACGAGCGCCTTGAGTTTCTGGGCGATTCCTTGCTGGGCGTCACCGTGGCCGAGCATCTTTACAGGAACAATCCCGACATGCCCGAGGGCGTGATGACGCGTCAGAGAGCCGCGCTCGTCTGCGAGAAGACTCTTTTCTCCGTGGCAGAGCGTCTGGGTCTCGGCGAGCACCTCATACTGGGACACGGCGAGGAGGCGAGCGGCGGCAGAACGCGCCCGTCCATACTGGCGGACGCCGTCGAGGCGCTGCTGGCCGCCATGTACCTCGACGGCGGCTGGCCGCCCGTCATCTCGTTTGTCGGGCGCTATATCCTGTCACAGCGCGACGGCGCCGAAGCCGTCGGCGTCGATAACAAGACGACGTTGCAGGAGCTCATACAGCGCAAGAGCGGACAGTCGCTCATATATCATCTCATCGAGGAGACGGGCCCCGACCACGACAAGCTGTTTGTCGCGGAGGCGCGCCTGAACGGAGAGCGTATAGGCCTCGGGAGAGGCCGCAGCAAAAAAGAGGCGGAACAGATGGCAGCCGGCGCGGCGCTGTCGGGCGCGCGGGGGCGATAGACACGTTGAGCTTTGCTATACCGGAGGACACCGCGGCGGTCGTCGCCGCGCTTGAGGCGCGCGGTTTTGAGGCGTACCTTGTCGGCGGGTGCGTGCGCGACATGCTGCTCGGCATACGTCCTGACGACTGGGACGTGTGTACGGACGCGACGCCCGAACAGGTAAAGCTCACGTTTGAGGGACACAGGATCCTTGAGACGGGCGTCCGGCACGGCACGGTGACTGTGTTTTACGGCGCGGCGCGCGTCGAGGTCACTACATTTCGGATCGACGGCCCCTATTCCGATAACCGCCGCCCCGACGCCGTGACGTTTGTGCGCGACCTGAGAGCTGACCTCTCCCGCAGGGATTTTACGGTCAACGCCATCGCGTACCGTCCGCAGGGAGAGCTCATCGACTGCTTCGGCGGACGCCGCGACCTGTCGGATAAAATCATAAGGTGCGTGGGGACGCCCGTGGCTCGGTTCCGGGAGGACGCCCTGCGCATACTGCGCGCGCTGCGCTTCGCGTCGACGCTGGGCTTCACCATAGACGGCGACACGCTCAGCGCCGCGCTGGAGTGCCGCGCGCTGCTGAAAGCGGTCGCCCCCGAGCGCGTATCCTCCGAGCTTGGCAAACTGCTTCTGGGGACGGGCGCCGCGGAGGCGCTGTCCCTCGGCGTCGGCGCAATCGAGACGGTCATACCCGAAATCTCCGAGATGGTCGGTTTCGAGCAGCACAACCCATATCACGACAAGGACGTGTGGGAGCACACGCTCACCGCTCTGGCGAGCGCCCCGCGCGACCTCGTGGTAAGGCTCGCCTTACTGCTTCACGACGTCGCGAAGCCGCGCTGCTACACAAACCTCGACGGCGTAGGGCACTTCCACGGACATCCCGCCGAGGGCGCCGGGATGGCGCGCAAAATACTCAACCGCCTGCGCTTCGGCTCGGCGACCGTTAAGGCCGTTGCCGAGCTGATATATCACCACGATAACCGCATCAGAGCCGACGCGAAAAACATAAAGCGTTGGCTCGGCGCGCTGGGCGAGCGCAGACTGCGGCTGCTCATCGCGGTACAGCGCGCCGACTCGTGCGGCCACTCGCCGTATATGCGCGGGGAGCGGCTGGCGGAGCTCGACGCCGCGTCCGCATTGCTGGACGTGATAGCTGAAAGCCGCCCGTGTGTCACGCTGCGCGAGCTGGAAATAAACGGCGGCGACCTCATCGCCGCCGGCGCGGAGCAGGGCCCCGCGGTCGGAGCGGCGCTGCGGCTCTTGCTGGAGCTTGTGATAGACGGTGAGCTTCCGAACGAGCGGGACGCGCTCTTATTGAGGGCCTCCGGGATATTGAGTGCACAGAAAAACGAAACGGTATGAACACGCGGGCGTACGCATACGCGCGCTTTCTCAGCTTGGCTTGAGCGATTTGCTCGCCTTGACGGCGACGGGCTCGTCGTAGCAGGCAAAGCATTTATCGACGTGCTTCTTACCCAATTTCGGCGTCACGGCGCTCACGAGCGGCACGATTATCATTCCGGTGAGCATGGTGAACGCCCCCGCGTTGATGGGCGAGCTCAAAATCGGCGGGAACGAGCTCCGGAAGAATATGTTGAGTATCATAAACGCGGACGCGAATATGAAATTGCACCACACCGCCGCCTTTGTCACGCCCTTCCAGTACAGTCCGTACAGGAACGGGGCCAAAAACGCGCCCGCCAGCGCGCCCCACGACACGCCCATTAGCTGCGCTATGAAGCTGACGCCGCCCTTGTATTGGACGACGGCTATCACGGCGGATACGGCGATGAACACCGCGATAAGCGCGCGTATGATTACGAGCTGGCTCTTTTCCTCCAGCTTCTTCACAAAATTCCCCTTGATAAAGTCGAGCGTGAAGGTGGACGCCGACGTCATTACGAGCGACGAGAGCGTCGAGATTGAAGCCGCGAACACGAGCACTACCACAATGCCGATGAGCAGCGGGGCAAAGCCGGAGAGCATGGTCGGTACGATGGAATCGTACCCGCCCGCCGCTATGTCCGCCTTGCCGGCAAAAAGCCGCCCGAAGCCCCCCAGCAGATAGCACCCCCCGGAGATGACGACGGCGAAAATCGTGGACACCACCGTGCCCGTGCTTATGTTGCGCTCCGAGCGTATGGAGTAGAATTTCTGCACCATCTGCGGCAGGCCCCACGTGCCTACGGACGTCAGCAGCACGACGCCGAGCAGCGAGAGCGGGTCCGGCCCGAACATCGAAGCGAACACCCCCGGCGACTGCGACACCGCGTCGTCGCTCACCTCCGCGAGCGCCGCGAGAGAGCCGCCGAAGCCCCCGTTCACGCGCAGCACCGCGCCTATGACCGCCACGATGCCCACGAGCATGATTATCCCCTGAATGAAGTCGTTCACCGCCGTCGCCGTGTAGCCGCCCGCGATGACGTACACGGCGGTCAGCACCGCCATCGCCACGATGCAGATCGTGAAGTCGATATTGAACGCCATCGCAAACAGGCGCGAGAGTCCGTTGTACAGCGACGCCGTGTATGGCACGAGGAAGATAAAGGTTATTATCGACGCGCCCGTCTTCAACCCGTTTGAGTCGTACCGCCGTCCGAAGAAGCCGGGCATCGTGGCGCTGCCGAGGTGTCGCGTCATTACGCGTGTGCGGCGCGCGAGCACGACCCACGCGAGCAGAGAGCCGATGAAGGCGTTGCCCAGACCTATCCAGAGCGCCGACAGGCCGAAGCGCCAGCCGAATTGTCCCGCGTACCCGACGAACACGACGGCGGAGAAGTACGACGTGCCGTAGGCGAACGCCGTGAGCCACGGCCCAACCGACCGCCCCCCCAGCACGAAGCTGTCCACCGAGTTGTTGCGTTTGCGGAAATACAGTCCCACGCCTATCGTGACGCCGAAGAAAATGACAAGAAGCGCTGCTTTGATGAACATATGAATTAACCATTCCCTCTCTTATTGTATATAGTATGACCTTTTTTCCGCCAGTTTTGAATTGTGAAGCCGCTCAGGAGGCGGGTATATACCCCTGCGCGGCAACCGGCTGACGTCAACCGGTCGCGGCGCGCCGGCTCTCCGCTACGGCGAGCTCGTCGCACCTGTTGTTGTACTCGTTATCCGCGTGTCCGCGCACCCAGATGAATTTTACGTCATGGGCGCCGATCAGCGCGTCAAGGCGGCGCCACAGATCGGGGTTTTTTACCTCGCCGCCCTTGCGCCTCCACCCGCGCGCGCGCCACGCCTCTATCCAGCCCTTATTTATCGCGTCGGAGAGATAGCGCGAATCCGTATACAGCTCCACGCCGCACGGCTCGCGGAGAGCCTCCAGCGCCGCTATTGCGGCCATTAGCTCCATACGGTTGTTCGTAGTGAGCGCCTCGCCGCCCGACATCTCTTTTTTCTTCCCGCCGTACATGAGTATGGCGCCCCAGCCGCCCGGCCCGGGGTTGCCGGAGCACGCCCCGTCGGTGTAGATAACTACTTTTTTCATCGGTTATTCCCAATTCTGTCACTCATGGTCACCCGCCCGTTCCCCCTTGCCGTCCGGGCAAAATATCCGGCCTGTGCGCCGCGCGTTTCTCAAGGCGCGCCGTCACGTTGAGTATATCAGAAATTGCAAAGCAATTTCTGATATAGCGCCATGCGGCGCGTCCCGCGCCGCGGCTCAAAGTTTAAGCGCGCGCCCGCACAGCGGGCGCATGCGCGTGATATAATGTGTCATCCCTCGGCGGTTGCCGCGAAGCGGCGAGCCGATGGGGACAGCCACGTATAATATCCGTATTGCGGATATTATATCAGAATTTCACCCCCTCGCGCAACCGCAGAAATTTTTGTTGACATAAATACGTCTGTCTTATAAACTAAACTCGGTAGTTGGTTTATATTGGGATTTCCGTTTTTGGGTGGCGTCTCAATCATCATATTCAATATCGGGCGGAGATTTACGACATGTTAAGAATACCGACAAAATCGAATCGCAAAAATTTTGTACGGCGCGCAGCGCTGCGCGCCGCACCCGGCAGGACTGTCGCGACAGTCCTGCTCATGGCGTTGCTGCTGACGCTCGCTCCGCCCATAGCCCCTAACGACGCGACGGCAAGCAATCCGTATTATGTGTCCTTCTACACGATGAGCGATATAAGCGACACAAGCGGCATAGGTAACATCGCCGTACCGGAGTTGAACTACCGTCTTGAGGTTAATCCTGACGGTACGGTTGACAATCCGGGCGCCCCCTCCAAATTCTCAGAGCGCTATATCGCGTTCACCGGCTGGTACACGGCGCCGCAGGGCGACCCGGACGCAAAGCCCTTCACCTTCAGCGGCATAGTAAGCGACGAGATGGTATACGCGCACTTCCGCGAGGACTATCTCGTGTCATTCCTCGACGGAAAAGGCAACGTGTTCCTGACCAAGAGCGTGAAGCCGGACACGGCGGTCGCGGCGCCCACGGCGGACGAAATGCTGGCGTTCACAGCGCCCGCCAATCAAGTATTTCAGTGGTGGGAAACGGCGCCCGATGAGCAATATGACTTTTTGCTCGATGTTGCCCAAGACATCACTCTCACACCCAAACTGTTAGCCGCTGATTCGTACTACGTCTTTTTCTATTCCGAGGGGACGCAGATCCCGTTTCAAGCTGTGGCGGAAGGCGGGTATGCGACGGAACCCACCCCCCCGAGCCGCGCGGGGTATGATTTCGCGGGTTGGAAGACGAAAAATGAGCTAGGTGTGCTTGCCGAAAATAATTTCGTTTTTGGCGGGGCCACAATAACCGGCGACACGACACTCTACGCGCAGTGGACGCCGAAGCCCGTCGACTACACAATTATGCTCTGGAATGAGAAGGAGAATATCGCCGACCCGGGTGATGACACAACCAATTACGAGTATTACGGCCAGTACACCACTAAAGATACCGCAAATAAGTTGTCGTCTTTATCTCAAATAGACGCCGGAACCGCCGTGACAGCCGACGCAATCAAGACTGCGGTCGGTGCCGCCGTCGCCGCCGCGAAGACCACCGCAAAGGGTAAAACCACGGATAAATTCAATTATCTCAACACAAATGCCGACGGCGCGGACAGCTACTTCATTGTATTGTCGACAGAGACGCTCTCCGGCGACGGGAGTACGGTCGTCAACGTCTACCTCAAGCGCAAGAAATACACGCTGGAGTTCGAAATAAATCAAGCGAACGGCACGATGAATATCGGGGATAAAACATACACAAACAGCGGCGGCGAAAAATACACTCTCGAAGCGAAGCTGGGGCAGAACGTGGCGGGCGTTTGGCCGGTACGCGATACTGCGACATTCAACACCGTCGGCGCCCACAACTTTCAGGGCTGGCTCGCCAAAGGCGACAGCGTGGCGTATTCCTCAAGGCAGCTTACGCTCGGCAGCGCCATAGCCTCAACAGCGGACGATAGCGGCAATATAACGCTGAGTGGCAAATGGATAACGGGCGGCACGACCATAAAGGTGCATTATATGTTTGAGCAGCTGCCCGGCGTGAGCGGGGGCGTCAAGCTCGGGAGCAAATATTATGTCGAAAGCTCCGAATACACTCAGCCGGTGTTCAGCCCCGCCTCGTCGGCGTACAACGCGAAAAATATCGAGGGCTTCACCGCCGTCAGCCCCACAGCCTACAGGAGCACCACGGGCGGGACGTTCGCGCTGATCACCGGTACGCCGCCGACGGATCAATATCTGTTTTACAACAGGGCCAGCAGCGCTCTGATTTTTGTGGACAGGGACGTGAGCTACAGCGTCGCACGCCGTCCCGGTCTCAACTATGCCGGCATAATGTACGGCGCGGACCTGTCGGGCTTTGAACCGGCGAGAGCGCCGGTCAGGGCGCCTGAGGGCGACAAAACCTACACGTTTGGCGGTTGGTATCTCGACGCGGGCTTTTTACAGAAATTCACGTTCGGCGGCGCGACTATGCCCGCCGCCAATCTGCCGCTTTTCGCGAAATGGAGGGTGTCGCAGTACACCGTCAGCGTGTACGACTACAAGGGCGCAAAGGAGCCGATAGGCGAATTTGGTCGCGCGTTGAACGAGCGCGCCGGAAACCCGAGCGACGAGCTTGACAGCGCGCACAGATACGTGGTCGGTGGCGAATACCCTCTCGGAACATTCGCAGGCTGGGTCGTCGCTCTCGGACCGGGGGCATACGCTCCGCTCTCGCCCGAAATCCCCGTGACGGGGAATATGCGCGTTTACGCGGACTGGGAACCGCAAGTAGCAACGTATGATGTTACGTATATGAGTGATGCTGACACCCCGGCCGATTGGACGCTCCCTGCGGACAGCTATGATTACCGCCTCGGCACTACCGCCATCGCGAAGGCGCCGCCCTCATACACGGCGCAAGAATATACGCCCGGCGACACAACCTTTATCGGTTGGAAGACCATAAGCGGCAGTACAGTCGATTATTACCCCGGTCAGACAATAACCGTCGCCGACAACGTAAAGCTCTACCCCGTGTTTATCCCGGCGGAGTCGGTAACGCTTGTATATAATTCGAATTACACCTCGTACCTTGAAGATCCGCCGTCTGAACTGCAATCAGAAGATGAAATCCACATCCCAAACGACGTCGTCTCGGTGAAATCGTTCGCGCAAGCGTTCGCTGACGACGAGACGCCTTCTCCCACTCCCCCGACGGGGTATGTGTTTACGGGGTGGACTGACGACGCCGCAACGACTGACACTCCGGTATACGCACCGGGTTCGCTGTATAAGCTGGCGAGTGACACCACACTGTACGCGCAGTACAAGCGCGTGGAAGTGGTGTATCTGAGCGATCCGGATGGCAATGAGGAATATGATGATTACAGGCACCCGGCAGGCGTGAACATAGGCGAAGACTATGATGTTCTTTCCCATGAGATCGTGGCGTCGCAGGGAAATGGCAATTGGACTGTCGACAGTCAGCAATATAACTTCGTAGGTTGGTATGAGCCGTCAAGACCGCTGCAAAGTATGGATCAGCTTTATAATGCGGACAGCAAATTGCCTATAAACGCCGCCGTCACATACCTAGTCGCGATGTACATAGTAAACCCGAAGCTTATCTACCACTCGAATACGGGCGATGAGGATATGACGACGTCAACCGAACAGGTTACGGAGCTGACGACCGTCAGTGAATATGCGGACAGAACGGCGTACGACGATGGCGACGACATATGGCCGCCCGAGCCCGCCGGAAAACATTTTATCGGCTGGAACACGGCGGCGAACGGGACGGGCAAGTGGTATCTTCCCGGAGGCGTCATCATACCTGTCGCGGACACTACCGATCTGTACGCGCAATGGGAGACAGTTCCGCCCCCTCCGACGCTGAAATACGTCGTGACGTTTATCCCGACGCAAATTGCGAGTGACCCGACAGAAAAGTCGTTTCTCGTAAATGAAGAATCGAGTGTCACCGACTCCGGCAACGCCGTATCGAATCCGACGGCCAAATACGCCGCCGACGCCACATTCTTAAATTGGGAGCGAGTCGGCGACGGCGAACTGTTCACAACAGATGAAGCCATAAATCTGCCCATAAGTGCGAATACTACGTTCATAGCGCGTTGGGCTATGCTCCCGTCCACGCCGTCCACGCATTATGACGTATTCCCCGAAGTCACGGTAGAGACTTTTACCGCCGTGTACGACGGCACGTCATATCACAACCCGCTGGAAATCACCGCCGCCGGCTCCGCACAATCACTATCCTACGTCAATGACGGCATCGATTACGATAATCCCGATCAACCGCTACTGGATATGCTTTTAACTTTTTTTGGCGAAACCTCCCGTCTTATCATGCCGCTCTATATGACGCCGGACAGCACCGAGTGGCTGCTCGGGTTGGAGAATAGGACTGACGTGGCGGCTGACGACAGCATTACATTTATTTACGTGATGAGCGGCGATCCGGGCATTGAGGTCATAGGCGGCAGACGCCTCACGATCACGCCTCGGCCGCTCGCTCCGGCGGCTTATTACCCCAATATCCGGGTCGGTGAGCCCGGGCCGGTATTCAACGCGGGTTACTACAGCGACGGCGCAGGGAATACCGGATTCGAGCTTGGCGCATACGACGACATCAATAATACCGGGATCGTAGCGAGTGACGAAGACGGTTTCGCCAATATGGGCATTGAGCTCTACACGCCTTACACGCAGGGCGCCCCTGCGGGGACATACGGCATCTACGCCCGCTCCGGGTACTACGACAGCGGCGGCAACTGGGTTGGAGAAGTCGTCGGCGAATACGTAGAGGACGTCTACGTTGACTTCTACGTTGACGGCGGCAACTATGTAATCGACGACAATGAACCGAAGAACGCGCTTTACCTCGACGGCAACGGACACGCGGCCGCTTCATCCGACACGACCCACATCAATAAGTTCGTAAAAATCGGCAGCTTCGAGGTCATTACGCCTTACATCTATACCGACGATCCGCCCGAGCGCCCCGAGACGAAGACGGTCGACGACGGCGGCGAGCCGGGGGTATTCACCGACGAGCATATCAAGTACGTCTACGGCTATCCCGACGGCCTGGTCAAGCCGGAGCGCAGTCTCACGCGCGCGGAGGCGTCGGCGGTGTTCTTCCGGCTGCTGTCCGAGGGTTACCGCGCCGGAGTTCTGTCGCACACGAACGAGTTCACGGACGTCGCCCCCGGCGAATGGTTCAATACGGAGGTGTCCACGCTCGTCCGAAGCGGCATATTGACGGGCTATCCCGACGGCACGTTCCGCCCGAACGACAGCGTGACGCGCGCGGAGCTCGCCGCGATGGCAGTCCGCTTCGCCGCCGTCATGGGTGAGACGGGCGACATTGACACCGCCTACACCGACACGGACGGGCACTGGGCACAGGGCGATATCTACAGGGCGTCGGAAATTGGCTGGTTCAACGGGTATCCCGACGGCTCTTTCAAGCCGGACGGTTTTATCACCCGCGCGGAATTCGTGGCTCTGGTGAACCGCATGCTGCGGCGTGCCCCGGAGACCGCGGAGGACCTTCTGCCGGATTCGATGAAGACATGGCCGGACAACACGCCGGACAAGTGGTATTACATCGATATGCAGGAGGCCACCAACGGCCACGAGTACGAGCGCAAGGGCAAGCGCGTCCCGAACCGCGATTACGACTATGAGAGGTGGACGCAAATCACCGACACGCCGGATGTGCCGCCCGACGAGCCGTAACAAAAGCGACGCGCCCCGCGACTCGTCCTCACGCGCTACGCTAAGTCTCGTTTCCGGCTAAAGCCGAAAGCTCGCTCGCTACGCGGTTCGTCCTCTCCAAAACGCAACCATTTCATTGGGTTGCGTTTTGGCTAACGCCGAAAACTTGCCCGCTATTAATTCGGCACGACATATCGTGCGAATTAATATTATGTCGCCGATTTCAGCGCGTTGTTTACGGCGTCCCGGAACTGTCCGTAGGAGACCGTGGCGCCGGAAACGGCGTCCACGTCGCTCGGCTTTTGTACCTCCACGAGCTGGTCGGCATACTGCGCCATAGCGCGCACGGCGAGCTGCGCCTTGTCGTAGAATTCCTGATTTGACACCTCGCCGTTGACCTTGCCGTATTCCGCGTCCTTGATTGTGCCGTCCTTCTGCCACGTGACGAACTCGCACCGCGATATTTTGCCGCCCTCGACGGTTATAGTCGCCTCTCCGTAAGTACCGTCGTCGTCTGTCTGACTCACGCCCGTATACTCGCCGTCCTTGTATGCCGGCGTCTTGCCGCCGCAGCCTGTCAGCGCCAGCGCGACCGCCGCCGCCAGAACCGCGCACATGATGCGCATCGCTATCTTTTTCATTTTACCTTTTTCTCCTTCTCCGTTCAAAAAATTATTTGATTTGCCCGCCGGAAGCGAGTCTGTCTGCGTGCCGCGTCCGTAAACGTTTCGCGCTCACGAGTGGGTCACCCGCGCCACGCGCCCGTGCTCCAGCACTATGGTGCGCTGCGCGTCCTCCGCGACCTCCGGGTCGTGCGTCACGACTATTATAGTGCTGCCCTCGCCATGGAGCTGTCGGAATATGTCGAGGACTATTCCCTCGTTAGTTTCGTCCAGATTGCCGGTCGGCTCGTCGGCCAGTATCAGCCTCGGATAATTTATCAGCGCCCGCGCGATGCAGACGCGCTGCTGCTCTCCGCCCGAGAGCTGACTCGGCAGATGGCGCGCCCTCTCGCCCAAGCCCACGCGCTGGAGCGCCCGCAGCGCCTCGCCCTCGTCGGGCATACTGTGGTAATACTGCGCGACCATCACGTTTTCCAGCGCGGTCAGATAGTTTATGAGGTGAAATTGCTGAAAGATAAGTCCTATCTTGTCGCGCCTTATGTTAGTGAGGCCCTTTTGGCTCTCGCGGGATATATCCATGCCGTCGAGTATGACGGCGCCGCTCGTCGGCTTGTCCATGCAGCCGATGATGTTCATCATCGTGGTCTTGCCGGAACCGGAGGGCCCCATAATGGCGATCCACTCGCCCTGCGACACGGTCAGGCTCACGTCCCGCAGCGCGCCGACGCTCCCGTAAATTTTTGATATTTCCCTGAGCTCCAGAATATTGTTTCCCATACCAATACCTCTTGAATTAATTTCGTTTGCAAGCGCTTCGCGCTTACAAACGAGTTACGAAGGGTTGGATCTCGCCGTGCGCGGCTCGCAGAGTGCATGTTCCGGAAAATGAATTTCCGAAACATGCGAAATATAACAATTTTTGCTCCGTCGCACGGGGCGCACTCCTTCGCAAAAATTCTTTTCGCCACAGGCGAAAAGGACGAGAGAGCAAAAACGAGTGCAAACGAAATTTTTTACTCGCCGCGCAATACTATCGCCGGATCGACGTCCGTCGCGCGGCGCACCGGCAGCAGGCACGACAGCCCCGTGACCGCTATCGAGACCAGCATCGTGACGGGCACGAGCAACGGCTTGAACAGTATGGGGCGTCCGAACACGTTGATACTGACCGTGTGCGCGAACACGAAGCCGAGTATCGCGCCGAGCAGTCCGCCAAGTCCGCCCAAAAGCAGGCCCTCGCCCAGAAATTCGCGGATAATCTCCCCGTTAGGGGCGCCGAGCGCTTTTTTCAGGCCGATCTCGCGCCTGCGTTCCGCTACGACGGCCATCATCGTCGTGGCGACGCATATCATCGTGAGCATAAGCACGACCGCCGTAACGAGGTAGACAAGCGCCTGCAGCTTCGACAGTACCGTCACCTCGGACTGCGTGACGCGCCGCACAAGTCTCGCCGTGACGCCAGGCGTCCCGGCGCCTATGCGCTCCGCCAGCTCCTCGAGCTCCGTCTGCGGCGCCGACACGCTGCATTCCACTACGTCCAGACCGCCCCCGCCGGCAATATCCCCGAGAGCCTCCAGAGACATGAATACGAACGCCTCCTCGGCGCCGCCCGTCTGCACTACGCCGGATACCGTGAACTCGCCCTTGAAGCCGTCGCCGTCCGCGGTTATCCCGCTGAGCGTGAAAACGCCGCCCGGCCCTATGCCGATGATATCCGCGACCTCCTGCCCTATTAGCGCCTCGCCGGTCTCCTCCGGCCAGCGTCCCGACACGAACCAGTACGGGCTTGCGCCGCGCGCGCCCTCGAGCTCCGTGCCGGCCGCGATAAACGGCTGCTCGTTTATCTTTATATTCTCATATCTGTACGGCGCTATGCCCACGGCGTTCTCCGGCGGTATGAGCGCGGCGGCGCGCGCGGCGTCCTCCGGGGTAATCCTGCCGCCGCCGGACGGCGTGAGTATCATGTTAGCCCCGTAGGAGCGGAACTCCTGTCCCATCTGGCGCGGTATGTCGTAATATATCGTCACGAGTCCCGACAGGATAGTCGCGCCGATAGCGACCGCCAGCAGAGCGACTATCATCCGCGACCGCCTTCTGACGAGCGAGCTCGTTATCATCCGCAGATACATGGTCTGTCTTTTCATAGTCCTACCTGCCGTGTAAAACTTCCGCCGGACGCAGCGACAGCAGAAGTCTGATCGACGGGATGCTTCCGGCCAGAGTCACCGCGACGACGAGCACGGCGACGATGGGCGCCACCATTGGCTTGGGTTCGACCGCCGAGCCGAACACCGTTTGCCCGATGATCTGCGCGAAGCCGAGTCCGGCGAAATATCCCGCCGCGCCGCCAATGGCGGCTATGGCGAGCGTCTCTGTCAGTACGAGACGCGACACGGGCGAGTTGTGGGCGCCTATGGCCTTTAGCAGGCCGATCTCCCGGCTCCGCTCCATGACGCTGGCCGTCACGAGATTTGATATGCCCAGCGCGGAGCCGGCCAGACTGAGCACGGTGATGAGCAGCATGAGAAATTGCGTCTTTTCAAGTATCGCGCCCTCCGATTCGGCCACCTGACGTATCGGCTTTGCTATGGCGCCGGGTATGACCTCCTGTATCTGATAGCAGATCGCGCTGACGTACGCCGTGCAGTACCACGTCTCCCAGTCCTTGACGGACAGGCTTTGAGGGTCTTGCGCGGCGCGGCGCGACAGCTCGTTGTCGGGAGTGGTGAGCGCGCTGACCTCGATGCGGCTTACACGTCCCTCGCGCCCCGTCAACTCCTGAGCCGCGCCGAGCGGGACGAATATCCGGTCGTCCTCGCTCCCTCCCGCGTCAAAAACGCCCTTGACCAGAAAATCCACGCTCCGGCCCGCGTATCCTACGGAGATAGTGTCGCCCGCTATGAGGCCGTTTCGCTCCGCCACGGCGCTCCCCACCATCGCGGCGTGCGTATCGCCGGGAGCCAGCCACTCGCCCGTGACATCCCACCAGCTCTTCATCCCGCGCACGCCGGTGACGAGCGTCTCGCCCGTCGGCAGCTCGAGGCGCTTGTCGAACCACGTACCCGTCAGACTGACGTCGCCCCCGCCGTTCAGCACGGCGCGCGCGTCGAGATACGGCGCAAAATCGACTATGTTGAACGCCCAGAAAATAGTCTTTATGCTCCCGAGCTCTGATTCGGGCAAGTACTGATCCGAGACGCCGGAGCCGTCCTCCACGCCGTACAGATCGCCGAGCAGCGACGCGCCCTTGGGTATCACGTTGATATTTGCGCCATATGTCTTTAGTTCCCTGTTTACCTTGTCGCCCACATCCAGCATGACGCCGAGCATGGCGGTAGCCAGCGACGCCCCGAGCGCCACCGTGAGCGCGATCATCAGCACCCTGCCCCTCTGACGGAAAACCGCCCCCCGCACCATTCTCCAGAACATTTGCCACCAAACCTTTCCCGCCGGATCATCTGAAACGGCTGCTCTCGTCCTCCAGGCTTTGCGTGTCTATCACCATGCTTCCGCTCTCTATCGCAAAGGCGAGCGGGACGGGATTGCAGCCGCCCTTAAAGCCAATCGTGGATTTGTTCATAACGACGTCGCAGAGCTTGCAGATGACCTCGTCGTCGCGCTCATAGTAGCCCGTCGGCCCGCAGATGTCGCACGCGTCCAGCCCCACGCCGAAGGACACGTCATTCTTTTTTATCACTATGAACCTGACCTCTACGCCGTCGGCGGCCGTGTACGCGAAACGGTGCAGATGTCCGTCGTCTATCCGCTCGAGCGGCAGCACGACGCGCCCCTGCACAATATCCATCGGCTCCGCCGGAGACAGCACCACCTCGCGCTCGGCGAGCGCGCGCAGCGCCGTCATACTCAGGACGGACAGGACGCAGCCCGCGAGAGTGACGGCGCACCACCGTCTGACGGAGCGGCGCGACGCCAGCGCGCGTCTGCGCTGCGCCGGGTTTTGGAAGGTGTCGTCGGGCGGCGGGCGCCGCAGCCACATCAGCAGCGCCGACAGGAGCGCCAGGGCCATTACGGCGTACAGGAATAGGTCGCTGTTGTTGACGGAGAACGTGACGAATTTGAACAGTACGCCGGCGACGGGTATCATGCGCCGCGACATCAGCGTTTGCAGTACGGACGCCGCCTGACCGACTATATTCACCGCCAGTCCAGCCGTCAGCAGTATCCGCAGACGCCCTTCGCCGAGCTTGTCCGCGGTACGGTAGAGCGACGTCCCCGTGAGAGCTATTATGAGCAGACCGCAAAGAAAGCCCGTGACGCGCAGCAGGACGTCCGCGCCAAAAACGCTCTCGCCCGCCCTGACGAACTCCTGCATATATAAAAATACGCCCGTCATGCTGTGTACGGGCAGAAGCGCCGCGGTCGCGACGCTCAGAGCGCCCCGCAGCTTTCTGTGCGTCTCCGGTGCCTTTTTGCTCAAAAGGCCCCAGATGATCAGTAGAAACAATATCTCCGCGACAATCGCGGCCGGAAGCACAGTCAGGTTGATGTAGTCGCGTCTGCGTATCACCGACGCCGACCGCAGCGCGGCCAACGCGGCGGCAGCCCCGACGCCCGCCAACACGCCCCATGCCGTCCGCTTTGGGCGCGCGTGCGCGCCGGCGGCGGCGTCAAACGCCGGCAGCAGTCCCGCAAGCATTCCCACCGCCAGCGCGTCACGCACAACCTGTATGAGATATTTCAGCATCTATATTTCACCTTAAACTAATTTGCAGCCATTATAACGCAAAGCGAACCGAACAGTCAACGCCGGCGGCGGGCCGGCACACTTTGCGGGACATTTCCGTAGAAATGTCCCGCAGTATCGCAATCAGTATACCATAGACGCGCATCGGCGATGGTATACTGTGTCGTCCCTCGGCGGTTGCCGCGAAGCGGCGAGCCGATGGGGACAGCAACGTATAATATCCGCAACGCGGATATTATCCCGTGTACGCCTCCGCGCGGCTTACCACTCTATCGGCACGTACTCAAAATCCCATTCCGCCACGAGCGGCTCCTGCCAGAATTTACCGGTAACGCCCGTCTCGGCGTCCGTGTGCAGAAGATACCCGTTGTTCTCCGGGCTCTTGATTATGAATTGCACCTTATATGTGCCGGCGTCGCCGAGCTTGATGTTCGCGCCATAGTGCGGCCCGTCGCTCGCGCTCATGGGCATAAACGTACCCTCGGCGGCGGTGGCGCCGGACGAATCGGTGATCTTGTAGTCTACAGTCAGGTTCGGCACGAAGTCGCCGGCGCCATAGCCGAGCTCATTGTTCGGCAGCGCGGCGATGTCGGCCTCTATGTGCATGTCCGACTCGGCCGCCGGAAGACTGGTGCCGGCGGGTTCCATGTCCACCGGCTGGAAGTACACGCCCGCCACGTTAAGCGGCCCAAGCTGCAGCTCGTCGCCGATGGGATACTCGGTGAAGCCGGCCGCGCCTTCGTCGCCGGGCGCCGGCGCTGCGGCGTCCGCTCCGCCGGACGGGCTGTCGGCGGGGGGCGTCGACGCCTGTTCCGCCGGTTTGCAGCCGGTGACGGCCACGGCCAACGCGACCGCCGTCAACACGGCGAGAGCAATGGTAAGCACTTTTTTCATATTCATTTTATTATACCTCCGAATTAAATATTTTTTCACAATATTTTGTCCATTATCCGGCCGCGCGCGCGGCCGGCGCCAAGTCTCCGGTACAGCCTTGTGTATTGAGCGCCGCGCATGCCCTCACTCTCCCTGCGGATCCCGCGCCTCGCGCGCTTTCCGCCATTTGCCCGTTTGGATGACAAAAGTGACGACTGCCGCCGCCAGAAGCACGGCCTGCGGGATGAGTGTCTCGAGCGCCGGGTAGATCCCCAGAATATCGATCGTCGCCACGCCCTGCACCGGCGTCAGGTAGAACAGGTCCCCTTCGCTGAGCTCCTTTATACCCGATCCGATGAAAGTGACCGACATAAGGAACATCAGTATGCTGGTGCCGATAAAGAATGGCTTGAGCGGCAGCTTTACGCTCATAAAGCGGATGATCAGGTAGATCACGACGAGTCCCACCGCGCCGACGCCGAGACCCAGCCATACCATGTTGATGTGCGCGTTCGTATCGGCCAGCAGAGCCTGATAGAACAGTATTGTCTCCGCTCCCTCGCGGAACACCGCCAGAAACGCCGCAAACGCCAGTGAGAACACGCTGCCCGCCGTTATCGAGCTCTGTACCTTGCCCTCTATGTAGCTTGTCCACGCGGCGGACTCCGCTTTTGACACCATCCAGTTGCTGACGTAGAACAGCACGACTACCGCTATCAGCATCGTGACGCCCTCTATGATCTCCTGATTCTTGCCCCCGCTCGCGCTCGTGACGGCGTTGAGAATAAACGCCATAGCGACGCTCGCGGCCAGCGCGATGATTGAGCCTCTGTAAACCGCGCCAACCTTGTCGCCGTTCCCCGATTTAACGAGATACGCGATTATGGCGCCCACTATGAGTATGGCCTCAAAGCCCTCGCGCGTGATGATGAGCAGCGATTCGACAAACACTACAGCGCCGCCCTCGTTCGCGGTCGCGCCGCTGTCCTCGCCGCCGCCGCCTTTGCCGTCGAGCGCGTCGGCGTCCTCTCGCAGGAACTGCGCGAGCTCGTCAAGCATCGCTTTTACCTCGCCCTGAGAAGCGCCCGAGTTTATAGCCGACTTCGCAAAGCTGAATTGCAGCTCTACCGTCGCCGCTCTGTTGCCCGAGATGAGCGAATTGACCTGTTTTTCAAAGCCCAGCTTTTCATAATACTGGTAGTACGCGACGTTGATCTCGTCCTTTGCCGCGTCCGGGTCGCCCGACGCATAGAGCTCATACGCGCCGGAGAGCACCTCTCCCATCTCGTCCGCGATGTCGCGCCACGTGGCGTACTCCGCCGCCAGCGCCGCCGTCGCGGTAAAGGCGATAACTAACAACGCCGCGGATGCAATGGCAAACACCTTTCGCACCTCTGAATACCCCCTCCTTTCTTCCGTTATGCGGCGGTACGCTCGCCGGGCTCGGCGCGCCCGGATATGAACCGCCGTTGTTATCCGCTGTCCGCGGCAGTTAGGCAAGTAAAATCCAGACCGCCGTACACTACCCGCCTTTGCGCCCGGCATACGCGCTCGTCCGTGTGCGCGCCAAATATCGCGCGCCGCGTACCGAAAACGGTTTTACATTGCTAACTACATCTAGTATAGCATATTGTCCAGAGATATGTCAACAAAATTTTTTCTACCCTTGACAATGCGCGAGGTTGACAACCGCGTGGCGGTTGTGTATGATAAAGACGAAAAAAGCGCGTGGCGGATATGCAATCGGCGCGGTTTTGAGAATTAATAATTGTGCCATATCCCGCGGCTTTTGCCCATCGGTTATTTCCGGCGTGATATAGCAAGGAGTACATAATGACAAAAAACAGCGCCGCTGCCCGCGCGTCCGCGCCGTGTGCCGCGAGTATGCCGCCGCCGCGCGCAGCGGCCGGAAAACGCGTCCGCGCACTCGCCGCGCTGGTCTTATTGGCGCTCGCTCTGAATATCTCGGCGTCGGCGCTCGGCGTCGGCAGAACGGTATACACGGATACGCGGATGCTCGCGGACAACCTCGAATTCACCGACTCCGTATCATGGCACGACGAGGTAGGCCGGGGGGAGAGCTATTCGCTGAGGCTGACGGGCGCGGGCGAGGCGTATCCCATAATAATAGCCGACGATACCGTGTACGGCGGCATGACTATCACCGAGGTGACACAATACGCGGCGCAGCGGGGCTATAATGTGCTCGCGGCCGTGAACACGGACTTCTTCTCCATGCAGACGGGCGTCCCGATCGGCGTGGCGGTCGAGGACGGCGTCTATATATCGAGTCCGGGGCCGGTCGGGACCTCCACGGTATCGTTTGACGGCTACGGCGGTGTACATTTCTCCACGGACGCGAAGGTCGCGATCACGCTCGCTAACAACGGCGGTGAGGAATACCCGGACAACGCCGGCAAGAGCGTCTCCGTCATAAACTTCAATAAATACAGGAACGCCGCCGGTGGCCTGTATCTGTTTTCTTCCGCGTTTTCGACCGTATCGACGCGTACAAGCTCGCCCGGATGGTTCGTGAAATTCAAGATACTTGACGGGTATCCCGCCGTTTCCGGCGAGATGGCGCTCGCGGTCGCCGACAAGTGGGAGTCGGACGCGGCGGCGGAGATAGGCGACGGCTACCTCGTGCTCACGGCGGATGCGGCGGGCGGGTACGGCGGGGTCTACGATTCGTTTGCGGTCGGCGACCTCGTGACCATGACCACGCAATGCGAAGACGAATATCTCAAAAACGCGCGCTGGGCGACGGGCGGGGGCGACATCCTCATATCCGGCGGCGTCATGGCGGACCCCGGGACGTGGGATAAGGCGATGCTCGACAAGCACCCCCGGACGACTCTCGGCGTCAAAAGCGACGGTTCAATCCTCGTATACGTGCTCGACGGCAGAGACTCAAAGCACTCCGAGGGAGCGACGCTCTTGGCGCTCGCGGAGGAAATGCTCAGGCAGGGCTGCGTTGACGCGGTAAATCTCGACGGCGGCGGCTCGTCCGCTATGAGCGTCAGGCTTACCGGCGACGACGTCTGCGCGCTTGTGAGCAAGCCCTCCGACGGGGCGGAACGCAAATGCTCGACGTACCTCTTGTTTGTCACGGACATTGTGCCCGACGGAGTTCCGAGACGTCTGGCGCTTAGGAACAGCGGCGTTATAGCGCTGCCCGGCGCGTCCTTTGACCTCGAGTACGCGGCTGCCGACAGCGGCTTTGTGCCCGCGGCGGCGCCCTATGACACGGCGGCGGCCTCGGGCGGACTCGGTCACGTCGACGGTGTACGCTACACGGCGGGCCCGGACGCGGGGATAGATAAGCTGACGCTCTACTCGCCGTCAAGCGGCGCTTCCGGCGCCGGAGAGGTGTTTATCATCAAGACGCCCACCTCGCTCACCGTAAAGCGTGACGGCGCGGGCGCCGGCTTGACGTCGCTGCTCGTCAGGCCGGGCGAGAGCGTGCGCCTAACTCCGACAGCCACGTATTACAGGCGCTCTGTCGCCGCGCGGCCCAATTCTTACACATACGCCGTTAGCGGCGATATTGGCGCAATAGACGCGGACGGGCTGTTTACGGCGGCGGACATAGCGTCCGGCGTCGGCGCGATCACGGTATCCGCCGGAGATAAGGCGGTGGTAATCGACGTCGAAGTCAAGGGCTTCGACGACGTGTCGGGACACTGGGCGAAGGAGTATATATACGCTCTCGCCGCAAAAAATATTGTAACCGGCGCGACGCCGGACTCGTTCGCGCCGGACGCGCCGATGAAGCGCGGCGACTTTGTCCTCATGCTGCACAGGGCGGCGGGCAGTCCTAAGGCGGCCGTCGAGCCGGACGCGCCGCCGTCAAATCCCGGGACGGCGGAGCCCGGCGCGGAGAGCGACGCCGAGGCGCGCGTACCGGTCGCAGCGTTTGACGACGTGTTCACGGACGACTACTACGCGCAGGCGGTCGTCTGGGCGCAGTCCGCCGGGGTCACGCAGGGCGTGGGGGACGGCTCCTTCGCGCCGCGTTCGGAGCTGTCGCGGCAGGAGGCGTTCACCCTGACGTACCGCGCGCTCGCGGCGCTCGGCGTCGCGGACGCGAGCGCCGGGCAGCCCGGAGACCTCTCACGCTTTACGGACGCGGAGGCGGTGGCGGAGTACGCGCGTGAGTCCGTCGCCGCGCTTGTGCGCATGGGCGTCGTGGAGGGCGCGGGAGGCGCGCTCTCGCCCGAAGCGCGGCTGACGAGGGCGCAGATGGCGAAGATACTGGAGTCGGTTCTCGAGTACGAGCCGCCGTCGCCGGAGCCGGAACAGGAGACGGAACAGGAACCGGAGCAAATTCCGGAACCGGAGTCGGAACCGGAAACGGACGCAACACAGGAACCGCCGCGGGAACCGGAGGCTGAAGCGGAGCGTGAAACGGAGCCGGAGCAGACGGCGCCGGAACCGTCCGGTGGTTAGAGGAAAACGCGATGTTCGTGGATAAAGCTCAAATAAGCATAAAGGCGGGCGACGGCGGAAACGGCGCCGTATCGTTCCGCAGGGAAAAATACGTGCCCGCCGGCGGACCCGACGGAGGCGACGGCGGGCGCGGGGGCGACGTCGTGCTCACGGCGGATCCCTCCATGTCCACGCTCATGGATTTCCGCTACAAGCGCAAGTACGCGGCGGCGAACGGCGCGAACGGCTCCGTCCGAAACCGCACCGGCAAGGACGGCGACGAGCTCGTTATCTCCGTGCCCGCCGGTACGGTCGTGCGCGAGAGCGGGAGCGGGGCGATAATCTGCGATATGTCCGGCGACTGTACACGGTTCCGCCTGGCGCGCGGCGGGAGCGGCGGCTGGGGCAACAGGCATTTTGCCACCCCGACGCGTCAGGCGCCGCGCTTTGCCAAGAGCGGTATGCCCGGCGAGGAGTTAGAGGTCGTCCTGGAGCTGAAGCTCCTTGCCGACGTGGGGATAATCGGTCTGCCGAACGCCGGCAAATCCACGCTGCTGGCCGCCGTGACAAAGGCGCGGCCCAAAATCGCGGACTACCATTTTACCACGCTTTACCCGAACCTCGGAGTCGTCTCCCCGCACTCCGGCGAGCCGTTTGTAATGGCGGACATACCGGGGATAATCGAGGGGGCGTCCGGCGGCGCCGGACTCGGACACGACTTTCTGCGCCATATCGACAGATGCAGGCTGCTCATCCACGTCGTTGACGCGTCATGCGGAGAGGGGCGCTCCGCGGCGGAGGACCTTGAAACCGTGAACGCGGAGCTCAAATTATACAGCGAAAAGCTCGCGAGCCGTCCGCAGTTGATAGCCGCCAACAAGTGTGATATTGCGGACGCCGCCACCGTGGACGCTTTCCGCGAGTACACCGGGCTCCTCGGTTGCGATATGTTCGAGGTCTCGGCCGCGACGGGCGCGGGCACGCGGGAGCTGATAAACGCCGTCGTCCGGAGGCTGACCGAGCTTCCGCCGACGCAGGTCTACTTTCCCGACTACACGCCGCCGCCGCCGGACGCCGGTTCTCCGGAGGACCTGGATGTCGCGGTCAGCGACGGCGTCTGGATAATAGAGGGGAAATGGATGGAACGCCTCGTGAGGAACGTCAATTTTGCCGACTACGAATCCAAGATGTTTTTTGAGCGCGCGCTACGAAGCGCGGGCGTATACGCGCGCCTCGAGGAAATGGGCATACGCGACGGCGACACGGTGAGCATATATGATCTGGAGTTTGATTATATAAAGTGAGGATGGGGTTATAATGATTTCCGAGAAAATGATAGAACTCACGCGCGGCAACAGCACAATACGCGCCATGTTTGAGGAGGGCGGCAGGCTGGCCGCCGAATTCGGGCGCGAGAATGTATACGATTTCAGTCTCGGCAACCCGAGCTTTCCGCCGCCGGAGGCTGTGCGGGGAGCTATCAGGGATATTCTGGACGTCGGGGAGCCCCCGTCCATACACGGCTACATGGCAAACGCCGGCTTTCCCGCCGTCCGCGAGGCAGTGGCGCAGAGCCTCAACGCGCTGCACGGCACGTCGTTCACATCCGGGAACATCATCATGTCGGTGGGCGCGGCGGGCGGCCTCAACGTGGTATTAAAGACGCTGCTGAACCCCGGGGACGAGGTGATAGCCGTCTCCCCCTACTTTGTGGAATACGGCAATTACACGGCGAACTACGGCGGCCGGATCGTCGCCGTGCCCGCCGAACGGACAAGCTTCCGTCCCGATCCCGAGAGTCTCGCGGCGGCGGTGACGTCCAAAACGAAGGCGGTAATACTCAATTCGCCAAACAATCCGACGGGCGTGATATATCCCGCCGAGACCATTGCGGCGCTCGCGGAGGCGCTGGAAAAAAAGCAGAAGGAGCTCGGCGCGCCCATCTACATCCTGTCCGACGAGCCCTACAGAGAGCTCGTCTACGACGGCTCGGAGGTTCCGTATATCACCAAATACTACCGGAACACAATAGTGTGCTACTCGTGGTCGAAATCCCTGTCGCTTCCGGGAGAGCGCATAGGGTATATCGCTATCCCGAACGAGCTCGACGATTACCGGCTCATATTCGACGCCGCCTGCATCGCCACGCGCGTACTCGGTTTTGTAAACGCCCCGTCGCTGATGCAGCTCGCGGTCGCGCGGTGCCTCGGCGAAAAAACGGACATAGCGGCTTACGGTGAAAATCGCCGTCTGCTCTACGACGGGCTGAGCTCGGCGGGCTTTGAATGTGTCTACCCGCAGGGCGCCTTCTATATGTGGGTGGCGGCCCCGAACGGCGACGACGCGGCGTTTACCGCGGCGGCGAAAAAACACAACATACTCGTCGTGCCCGGCGCCTCCTTCGCCTGCCCGGGATACGTGCGGATAGCGTACTGCGTGCCGCGAGACGTCATAGAGCGCTCCCTGCCCGCCTTCGCCAAGCTGGCGCGCGAGCTTGGCATACGAAAGGATTGATTTGACGTGGAGAAAAAGAAGACGATACTGTCGGGAATACAGCCGAGCGGAGAGCTCATGCTCGGCTCATATTTCGGCGCTATAAAGAATTGGGCTGAGCTTGCGGGAGAATACGAGTGTTTTTACTGCATAGTGGACATGCACGCGATAACCGCGCGGCAGGACCCGGCGGAGCTGCGGCGCAGGACGCTTGTGCAGCTCGCGCAGTACATCGCCTGCGGCATCGACCCCGACGCGTGTGCGCTATTCGTTCAAAGTCATGTGCCGCAGCATGCCGAGCTCGCCTGGGCGCTCGGCTGCTATACGATGTTCGGCGAGCTCCAGCGCATGACGCAATTCAAGGAAAAATCAGCCAAAAACACCGAAAACGTCAACGCCGGCCTGTTCACGTATCCCGTGCTGATGGCGGCGGATATCCTCCTGTACCGGGCCGACCTCGTGCCTGTGGGAGACGACCAGAAGCAGCATCTCGAGCTGACGCGCGACATAGCGCAGCGGTTCAACGGTATATACGGCGAGGTCTTCACGATGCCGGAGCCGTACATCCCGAAGACGGGCGCCCGCATAATGAGCTTGCAGAACCCCGCGAGCAAGATGTCGAAGTCTGACGGCACCGCGGGCGCGAGCGTGTATCTGCTCGACAGCGCCGATACTATCATGCGCGCGTTCCGCCGCGCCGTCACGGACAGCGGCTCGGAGGTCAGGTACGACCCGGCGGAAAAACCGGGGGTATCGAATCTCATGCAGATATACTCGGCGGCGACAGGCAAGAGCTTCGGCGAGATTGAGACCGAGTTTTCCGGCAGGGGATACGGCGATTTTAAGCCGGTCGTCGGCGAGGCCGTCGCGGAGCTGCTGCGCCCCATACGCGAGCGGACGTCGGAGCTGCTCAAAAACAGGGATTATCTGGCCTCGATATACAAACGCGGCGCCGAGAGGGCGTCGGAGAGAGCGGATCGCACGCTTCGCAAGGTGTACGGGAAGCTCGGATTTGTGGAAAAGCCGTGAGCTGTGAGAGGTAAGCTATGCCGATAGATCTGGATGTCATTATATCCGTGCTGCTCTCACTCGTCGCGGCGCTCGTCATGAGCTTCGCGGCCACTCCTGTCGTTAAGAGCTTCGCCAAACGCGTGGGGGCGATGGACGTACCCAGAGACAACCGCAGAATGCACGACCACCCGATACCGAGGCAGGGCGGTCTGGCAATTTTTCTGGGCTTCATCCTGAGCGTCGTGTTTTTCGCGGAGGTGACGCGGCAGATACAGGGTATACTGCTCGGCAGCGTCATTGTGGTGATAGTCGGCGCGATCGACGACATACTGGACATAAAGCCGTGGATAAAGTTCGTCGCCCAGACCGCCGCGGCGCTCGTTGCGGTGTACCACGGCGTTGTGATAGACGTCCTGTCAAACCCCATAGTCGTGTCAAACGTCGATTACATCAGTCTCGGCTGGGCGGCGGCGCCGATGACTGTCGTCTGGATCGTCGCCATCACAAACGCCGTAAACTGGATCGACGGACTTGACGGGCTGTCCGTAGGCGTATCCGGCATCGCGTCCGTCACAATGCTCGTCATAGCGCTCATCGTATCTAACGGCAATACCGCCATCGTCATGGCGGCGCTCGCCGGCGCGTGTATCGGCTTTATGCCGTACAACCTCAACCCCGCGAAGATATTCGCGGGCGACACCGGCGCGCTTTTACTCGGGTACGTACTCTCGACGATGTCCATTATCGGACTGTTTAAGTTCTACGCGATAGTCTCCTTTGCCGTGCCCTTTCTGATATTGGCGCTGCCCATATTCGACGTCGTATTCAACACCTTCAGGCGTATTTTTCACGGCCAAAAGCCGTGGGTCTCCGACAGGGGACACGTACATCACAGATTGATAGACATGGGACTCACGCAAAAGCAGGCGGTCGCTATCCTGTACTGCATAAGCACGGTGCTCGGGCTCGCCGCCGTGGTCTTGACGGCCAGCGGCGAGATAAGGGCGATCATCTTCCTGCTCGCGTTCACGGCGGCGGCGGCCATAGGCATATTTATACTGAGGACGGCGCGCCACGATACGCGCGAGCGGGGCGACGGTGAACCGGGCGGCGACGGGCGCGGTGAGCGGGGCGACGGAGAACCGGGCGGTTCCGCACAGGACGCCGCCCACGACCCGGACGCCGCCGACCCGGACGGCGGCGACCCGGACGGCGGCGGCGGGGGAGACGGCGATGAGCACTAGGCGGATGTTCGCCGTCATACTTGGCGGCGCCGCGTTCATCGCGCTTATGATAGGCATCTCGGCGCTGTCCTCGCTCCTGTTTAACGGCCCGCGCGAATTCAGTCTCCCGAATGTGCAGGACAGTTCCCCGTCGCAGCCGCAGGACGAGCCCACGGGCGTCCAAAGCGGCATGACGCGCGTCGATATTACAGTGGATAACGTACAGGATGTCATAAGGACGCTCAGACGCCCGGAGTCGTATTCGCGCGACATAATGGTCGAGAGCTTCTGGGCGGGCGGCAACGCCGTGTACAATATAAGCGTGACCGTCATGAGCGGCGTGACCGCCATGCGCTCCGTCTCCGGAAGCGCCGTAAAAAACATCGTCGTCACGGACGACACTCTGTACATATGGTACGCCGGCGACGCGTCGCCCTTCGCGGGCGCGCGCGGCGGGGAGGGCGGCGAAAAGCGCGCGGCGGACGAATATCAAATGCTCATAACGTATGAGGATATTCTTGCGCTCGACGGGGGAGAGCTGACAGACGCGGGCTATGTCGAGTACGCGGGCGCGCGGTCCATATTCGTCGAATTCCGCTCCGGCGCTCTCGGATACGTGACGCGCTGCTACATATCTCCGGAGCTCGGGCTGATAACCGCGGCGGAGGAGTACGACGGCGAAGCGCTGGTCTATAAAATGACGGCGGGCGCGTGCAGCGTCGGCGAACAGGACGAGCGGGCGTTCGACCTGCCGGGCGGCGGCAGCGCCTTGCCGGAGCGAACCGCTACGACGGACGTTTTTTGAACATCGCGAATACCATACAGCCCAGCAGCACGAGAAATTCGTCGTCCCCGCTGTCGATATACAGTAAAAAGAGCAGCAGCAGCAGGATGATGTCTCCGACGTCCAAGCCCGAACCCGCGGGCATAAACGATTTTAGCAGACCGTGAAGCGGGCCCAGTCCCGCCGCGGGCGTGGGGAGGGGAACGGCCGGCGCGGAGCCCGCCAGCCGCGCGCTCTGACAGACGCCCGCGTCCGCGGGCTCCGCGCACGGCGGAGCGTCGTCCACCCTGATGTATTTGCCTGTGTTGCCGATATACTTGTTATACATTTACGTCGCCTCCGGAAAATTCATTGAACGCCGCTCTGGCAATGCGCGTGAGCTTGACCATTTCCGCGGCCTTATCCATATACTCCCGCCTGTCGCTTTTCAGGTACGGCCTGATAGCGCCGAGCAGCGCGGTTTTGTCCCCGGCGCCGGCGCCGGACGAGTACGCGCCCATGACGCGCGCTATGACGCCGAATATCGCCGGATCGACCGCCGGCGCCGCGCCGGCGCCGGCCCGCGCAGGCGCGTCCACAGCCGCCCCGCCGTCTCCGCCGTCTCCGCCGTCCTCCGGCCCGAGCCCCGGCGCCTCGCCGCTCCCCGCGGCTGTCGGCGCGGCGAGACCTTCGGCTATACTCTTTGCCATCGCCGCGAGCTTTTCCATATCCTCCGGCGACGACAACAGCTCGCGCAGCTTATCCTCAAACCCATCCAATGTAAAACCCCCCAGCATATGGTTGCGCGGCGGCATCGCCGTCAAGCCCCGCCGAGCACGCCGCGCAGTCGGTTCAAAAGGCGGGCGCCCTCGCCCGTCGACGCAATATCGCTGAAAATGCCGCGCAAGGCGTCAATATTACCGTCCTTGATTACCGCAGACAGATCGACGCCGCTGCTGTCGAGCTTCTCCTTGATGAGCTGCACATCGCGCGTATTCAGCAGTCCGCCCAGCTCTCCCATTTTTTCGCCGACCTTTTCGGCCGTGCGGCCGTCCAGATATTTCAAAATATCACCCATAGCTTCTTTGTCCATAAAATCACCTCCTTACGCCAGTATATTCACGCGGCGCCAAGAGGTGAATCAACATATTGTTTATTTACAGACTGCCGGTTATGATATAAAATTATGATAGAATATCCGCAACGCGGATATTCTACATTGCTGGCCCCATCGGCTCGCCACTTCGCGGCAACCGCCGAGGGACGACACATTCTACCATAGCCGCTTCGCGCCATATGGTAGAATAAGAACATAAAAACTGAAAGGGTGATTAAGCGTGTACAAGTGTAAATACCCGCATCTCTTTTCTCCTGTCTCCATCGCGGGAACCACGTTCCGCAACCGCATCTTCGGTTCGCCCACCGGCACGTCCTATCTCACGAGCCGCCATTTCCCCGTCGCGGAGACGTTCGCCTACTACGAGCGCAAGGCCATAGGCGGCGCGGCGTCCGTCTGCGTGGGCGACGCCGTCGTCGCGCCGGACGCGCGAATGAACAACGGACATATCGCGCTGTATGACCCCCTGAGCTACAACTCGCTGGCTTATCTCGCCGACACTATCACGCGTCACGGCGCCGTGGCCTCCATCGAGCTGTCGCACTCCGGAAGTCACTCGCACACCTCCGCCGCCGCCGGCGCGCAGCTCTACGGGCCGATGGAGTACGAGACGGAAAACGGATACTGCGTCCTGCCCATGACGGAGGAGCAGATATGGAAGATCGTCGGACAGCACGCCGACGCCGCGGCGCTTGCGAAACGGGCGGGCTTCGGCATGGTGACGATACACGGCGGCCACGGCTGGCTTCTGACGGAATTCATGTCGCCCGTTACAAATCAGCGCGCGGACAAATGGGGCGGCAGCGCGGAGAACCGCTCCCGCTTTGCCGTGGAGGTCTGCCGCGCCGTGCGTAAGGCCGTCGGGCCGCGCTTCCCGGTCGAAATACGCATCTCCGGCTCCGAGTGCAATCCCGGCGGGTACGGTATCGAGGAGGGCGTCGCCATCGCCCGGCAGCTCGACGGCGAGGTCGATCTCATACACGTCTCCGCGGGCAGCCATGAGGTCTGGGACGTGTTCACCGTGACGCATCCCGACATGTTCCTCCCCGACGGCGTAAACGTCCAATACGCCGCCGAGATCAAAAAACACGTCAAAAATTCGCTCGTCGCGACAGTGGGGGCGCTGAGCGACCCGGCGCTGATGGAGGAGATCATAGCGTCGGGACAGGCCGACGTCGTGGAGGTCGCGCGCGGACTGATAGCCGACCCGGATTTGCCGCGGAAAGCGCGCGCCGGACAGGAAGCGGAGATAAACAAGTGTATGCGCTGCCTGTCCTGTTTTTCCAGCCTGATGACGAAGGGGCAGTTCATATGCGCCATAAACCCCGTGATCGGGCGCGAGACTGAGAACAAGTGGGAGATACAGCCGGCCGCGAGAAAAAAGGTGCTTGTGGCGGGCGGAGGCGTCGCCGGGATGGAAGCGGCGCTCACGGCGGCCCGGCGCGGGCATGACGTGATTTTGGCGGAGAGGTCGGGCGGACTCGGCGGCGTCCTACGCTGTGAGGACGGAGTATCGTTCAAGAAAAATCTGACCGTGTTCCTCGACAACCAGGCGGCGTCTCTGAAAAAGGCCGGCGTCGATATACGCCTGAACACGCCCGTCACGCCGGAGCTCGCGCGCGAGCTCGCGCCGGACGTGATAATCGCCGCCGTCGGCGCGCGGCCCGTCAGGCCGGACATCCCGGGCATCGACGGCAAAAACGTGTTCGGCGCGGAGGAGGTGTACTACAATCCGGAGCTGGCCGGCGGGAGCGCCGTCATACTCGGCGGGGGGCTTGTAGGCGCCGAGCTCGCGATACACCTCGCGCGTCTCGGCAAAAAGGCGACGATAATCGAGATGCTGGACGTTCTGAGCGACGGCGGCAACATGCTCCAGGGGCTGGCCATCAGGCTGGAGCTCGGACGGCGCGGCGTGGCCGTACATCTGTCCTCAAAGGCGCTGGAGATAACGGAGACGGGCGTTCTGGCCGAGAGCTCCGGCGGCGCGGCGACGCTCCACGAGGCCGACTCGGTAATCTACGCGGTCGGCCAGAGGCCGCTCACGGAGGACGCGGAGGCGCTGCGCTTTCTCGCGCCGGAATTCCACCGCATAGGCGACTGTCTCGCTCCGCAAAACATCACCGAGGCCACTCGCGCGGCCTACAACATCGCGCGCGACATCGGCCGGTTTGAGTGACACGCGGAGCTCGGGCGCGTCCCGGCTGAGGCGGGTTAAGCCCGCCGCTTTGCGCACTGCGGCAAAAACGGGGCCGCCCGCGGACGTCATGTCCGCGGGCGGCCCCGTTTTTATGTTCTGCTTACGGCTGCCGAGCCGGTGTTTCTAGCCCTTGTATGAATCGGGAATGGTGCCGCGTCCGGGGAAGTCGTTGAGTGTGACGCCCGGCTCGTTGTACGGATATATGCTGCTCTCCGTGTACAGATTCGCCCACGTCAGCATACGCTTGTAGTTGTCGTGATCCTGGAAGACCGACGGCAGACGGAGCTGCGCGTATTCCTCACCGAAGAGCGGTACGCTCGCCGGATTGTGGTCTACCCACGACGGCCAGATCGTCTCGGGCGTCGCGTCGCCGTTCACGAACGCGTAGAGCGCGAAGAAGAGCGCCTCCGCGTATACGGGCGTCGGAGTGTCGAGGACGAAACGCCACGCGGACTCGATGCCCTCGTCCCACTTCGTGGCGAGCTTCTTGCCGCCGACCGTCGCGATGCAGGCGTTGTCCGGGTTGCCGAATACGTTGTCGATGGCGTTTGCCGCGCCGTCCGCGAAGTCCTCGATGACGCCGGTGATGAGCCAGTATTCGAGGTGCGAGTTCAGCGCTATCTGGGACTCGACGACGTTCTGGGCGCCCTGTACGCTCATGTCGCCGCCGACGTCCGCCACAAAGAAGTTCTCAGCGGGGCCGCCCGCCGCCGCCCACGCCGCCTGGCTGCCCTCCACGCGCTGGTGGAGCGGGAAGGACGCGGACATGTCAACGCCGATGTAGCCTATCTCCTCGAGCGGTACGCCCCAGTTATCATTGGCGTACTGGACCAAGCGCTCGCCGATCATGTAGCCAAGAGCGATCATATCGAAGCCTACGAACGGGTGCAGCAGACCGGCCGGCATCATGTTCTCGTCAAATTTGAGCGCCTGCCCCATGCAGCCCATCCACTGGAGTCCGACGCGCTCGCAGACCTCGGCTATCTGCTCGTACTGCGTCATGTCGGGGTCGAGAAGCACGCCGTCAACGCCCTGGTCCTTGAGTGTCGGAAGCTGCGTGAGGAGCTCCTCGTTGGAAGCCGCGGAGAAATAGCCGCCGTACTCCACATTGGCGAGCGTCGACCAGTGCTCGAACGCGCTGTTGAAGTCGGCGTTGAGGTCGTTGTAGCCGATGCAGACGTACATGAACTTGTATCTGGGATTTTGCGTGTAGTCGAAGTCGCGGTCAAAGAAACCTACCTGATCGAGCGGGTCCGAGCCTGTGCTGCCGCCGGTGGTCGGCGTCTCGGGCGCGCCGGTGTCAGCCGGGGGCGCGTCGGGCGTGCCCGTGTCGGCCGGGGGCGCGGAGGTTGACGGCGAGCCGCTGTCAGCCGGTGGCGAGTCGGACGTGTCTGTGTCCGTTCCGCCGCCGCCGCAAGCGAACAGCGAAAACGCCATGCAGAGAACCAAGAGTAATGCCAGTAACTTTTTCATTTTCTTCTTTCCTCCCATATTCGGATAAAATATATTTACACGGCGCAAAACGGGATTGCCCGCCGCCGTATAAATCGTTGTGAAGGGGGCGGAAATTTTACGCGCCCGCCCCGGATTGCGCGCCCGCCTCCACGGCCTTTTTCCGCGCCGCCAGAAATTGCTTGCCGGCGCGCTGAGCCGTCGTCGCGTCGAGTATCAGAGCGATTACGAGGATCAGGCCGCCGAGCGTCATTTGCAGCCAGTCCCACTTCTGCTCCGTGAATACCGGGTAGTAGTTGAGCGAATACGTGAACGAGTTGAGCAGCACAAGCCCCACGAACGCGCCGCCGAGACCCGTCGCGCCGCCTCCCATAAACGAGACGCCGCCTAGTATGGCCGCCGTCATGCCGCTCATTGACGGGGCGGACGTCGAAAACTGGACGGAGGCCATCTTCTTCTGCGCCGCCCACATGAGTCCGCCGACGAGCGCGAGGACGGAGTTGTTGACGAACAGTATCGTGCTGATTTTTTCGGGATTAAGTCCCGCCAGACGCGCGGCGCGCCTGTTGCCGCCGCAGAGGTAGATACTTCTCCCGAAGCGCGTGTAGATGAGCATCAGCGCGTATATGGCGATGATCGCCGCCGATATGAGAAACAGGACGGGTATATATTTTTGCGTTCCGATTTTGATAACCGAGAGACCTCCGAGTTTTACAAAGCTCCCCCTGTTTATCGCCACGGTGCCGGCGTTCGACCACCATGTGGCGATGCCGGAATAGACGCTGGACGTGGCTATCGTCGCGATAAACGGCATAAAACCCAGCTTGTTGCACAGAAGCGAGTGGAGCAGCGCCATGCACACCATCAGTGCGCAGCATATGAGAAACGCGAGACCCCAGGGGATCGCGTTCGCGCCGTCGGCGTTCTTCACCTGCAAGAGGTAGGCAAACGCTATGATGCCCAGCAGCGCCTGAGAGTCGGTGGACAGGTCTATCGAGCCCGACATCAGCAGGCACGACATACCGGTCATCATCACGCCTCCGGCGGCCATCTGGTACAGCAGCGAGCGTATGGCCGGCCCGCCGAGGAACACGGATTTGCCGTTCTTTATGGACACGAGCGCGCCCACGGTAAAGACTACGACGGTCAGGATGATCAGGCAGAACGTCTTAAAATGTTTCTTAAAAAACAGCATGGTGTCTTACACTCCTTTCAGCGCGCGGGCAGTAGTGCTGCGGGCGCTCGCAAAGTCTATCGTCAGCGCGACGATCAGAAGAAGGCCGGAAAACGCCGTCGTCACAAAGGATTTAGCGTTGATAGCCAGCATCCCCTGATTGAACGCACGCGTAATGAGAAGCCCTATAAACGCGCCGCCCATGCCTCCCGCGCCGCCTCCGAACGATATGCCGCCGAGCATGGCGGCTGTGAGGCCGGTGAACATGTCCGCCATAAGCGCCTGACTCGAACCCTGCAATGTCTTCGAGGTGAATATAACGCCGGCTATACCGCCCATGATCGCGCTGTTTGTAAACAGTATATAAGATATTTTCTTGGGGTTTACGCCCACCAGCCGCGCGGCCATCGGGTTGCCGCCCACGAGGTAGACCTTCATGCCGAATTTTGTCTTCTTGAGGATGACGCCGTAAATCACAAAAGCCAGTATCAGCAGTATGATGTTAAACGGTATCTCAATCACTTGGCCTTGGAAAAACACCTTCTTCCCCAAAAAGTTGAGCGCGTCCGTCGGGGAGGCGCCGAACCAGTCCAGCATATTAGGGTTGAGCGTGATCGTCGTCGCGACGGGCGCCGCGGCTTTCGGGTCCATCGATACAAAGCTCATAAGTCCCTTGACTACGGAGGACATGGCCATCGTCGCGATAAACGGCTGGAAACGGAACTCGTTGACGAGTATCGCGTTGAAGAAGCCGAACGCCCCGCTTATGACAAGCGCGACGAGGATCGCGGCCCACCATGTAAAGTGGTAATATTGGATAGAGGCCGCCGCGAACATGCCGGCGAAGGCGCCTATCGAGGAGGCCGACAGGTCGATGTTTCCGGATATCATCAGGAACGACGCTCCCACGGCCAGAAATCCGGGAACCGTCATCGTGTTTATGACTGTCGTGAGCGCCTTGAACGTGAAATAAGTGTTGCTGCCCTGCTTTATCCCCGACCAGATAGTGAAGACCACGACCTCTAATACGAGAAGGATGAGCAGCGTGAACATCTTGGACTTGGTGAATTTTTCAAACCGGTTTTCTTTCATTCTCTTACCCTCCTCAATCGAGCATCGCCATCGCGAGGATGCTCTCCTCGGTCGGATTCTCGTCCCTCGTGGTTCTGCCGGTGACATGTCCGTTGTGCATGACGATGATCGTGTCGGAAACGCCTATGACCTCGGTGAGCTCCGACGAGATAAATATTACCCCGTATCCCTGCTTTGCGAGGTCGCACACCATCTGATATATCTCCTGCTTCGTGCCGACGTCGATACCCTTTGTGGGCTCGTCTAATATCAGGAGCTTCGTATCGACGAGCGGGGAAGTCCACCGCCCCAGAATGACCTTCTGCTGGTTGCCGCCGGAGAGCTCGAGGCATATCTTTTCGCTGTTCGGCGTCTTTATGGAGAATTTGTCGATGGCGGACTGCGCTATCTCCTCCTCGAGCTTGGGGTTCCTGAAAATAGAAGAAGACAACTTATCGACGACGGGCGCCGACACGTTGTCCTTGATGCTGCGGAAAAGTAAGAGTCCCTGCTCCTTGCGATCCTCCGGGCAAAGAGCTATGCCCGCGTCTATGGCGTCCTTAGGAGATTTGAAATCCGCGGGCTGCCCGTCGAAAGAAAATTCGCCGGCGAGCACGGGATCGGCGCCGAATATCGCGCGCATGACCTCGGAGCGTCCGGCGCCGACGAGTCCGGCAAAGCCGATGATCTCGCCGCGGTGGAGCTGGAACGATACGTTGTCAACATACGGAGACGACAGATTTTTTACGTCGAGCAGCACGTCGCCGAACTTGTCGTTGCGGCTCAGGCTGGCGTATGTATCGCCTATGTCGCGTCCGACCATCGCCTTGACGATCTCCTGCTCGTTCGTCTCGGCGGTACGTACCGTCTGTACGAATTTTCCGTCCTTCATGACGACTATCTCGTCCGTGATCTGGAAAATCTCGGCGAGACGGTGCGAGACGTACAGGACGATTTTCCCGTCGTCCTTGAGTGTCTTGATAAACCTGAACAGTATATCTATTTCCGTGTCCGTCAGCGGCGCCGTGGGCTCGTCAAACGCGATGACGTCGCTGTGGCGGCGGTACGCCTTCATGATCTCCACCATCTGCTGGTGCGCTACTGAGAGCGTGCCCACCGGCACGTCCGGGTTTATTGACAGGCCGAATCTGTCGATGATCTTCTTCGTGTCCTCGCGCAGCTTTTTCTTGTCGAGCAGACCGAACTTGTTGCGCGGGAGCGCCCCGGGGAAAATGTTCTCCGCGACCGAGAGGGACGGGATAAGCTGTCTCTCCTGATAGATGACGCTGATCCCCTTTTTCATCGCGTCAAGCGGCGACGAAAACGTTACCTCCTCCCCGTTCAGGATCATTTTGCCCTGATCCGGCTGCAGATCCCCGCTCATGATCTTAAGCAGCGTGGATTTGCCGGCGCCGTTCTCGCCGATCAGCGCGAGAACGCTCCCGCTTGAGGCTCTGAAGCTGATGTCGTCGAGCGCGCGCACGCCGGGGAAGGCCTTGCCGATGCCGGAAAACTCAAGATATTGCTCCATCAAATTCACCTCTTCCTTCCTCTTTTTCATCTTATTTCCGTTAGCGCCGATGCGCACAGACCGTGAGAAGCGGCGCGGACAGGACACTGACACTATAGTTAAAAATACAAGCACTCGCCCACGAACGGCGGCGCCGCCCCCGCAGACTTCCTTAAAAACCTATAGGTTTTTTACCGGCATTATTGACAAGCACGACGAAAGGTGTAAAATATGGAGCAGACACAAAGACAGCCTACATATCGTTGCATCCGCGTCCATATGCCACGCGCCTCAAAAACCCGCGTTCAGTGGGTGGTAAAAAACCTATACCTTTTTAACCAGGCTGTTTTTCCCGTTTTCTCTCTCCGGGCTGCGGAGCGGAGAGTGTCCGCCTGTTCTCAACGAAGCCCGATGGGGCATGGATTTGCCCGCGCTTCGTGTATTATGACACCGTTCCGGCGGTATGTCAATACCCAAATGCGAAAAAAATCATGGTATTTTTGTTCGGCTTGTCGCGCATACCGGTGCGCGTGATTGACACGGATTGCCGCGTGTGGTAGGATTGCAATACGGTCTACATTGAGAGGTCGCAAAACATCAATGCGAAAGGCGGGTGAGACCAATTGATTTCAGTACAGGACGCGGCGAACACGTTTGTATATTTCGCACTCAAAGGCGACGATGAACCATGTACTAATATGCGACTCAACAAGCTGTTATATTTTGCGCAAGGTCACGCGTTGGAACGCTTTGGCAAGCCGCTGTTTAGCGCGAGTTTTGAGGCATGGGATTACGGGCCTGTCGTGCCGGAAATCTATCACAAGTATAAGTATTGCGGCGATAACCCGATTGCAGTTACGGACGACGATTATAATCCCGCGTCATTGCCGCCGGAAATTCAGGAATTTCTTATTGATATATCGCTGCGTTACGAAACTTATTCTACGTCGGCACTCGTAAGCATGTCGCACAAGCCAGGTTCACCGTGGTCGCTGGTCAAACGTGACTGCAATATTCCAGTTGAGGACATTAAGGCGTGGTTTGCGGGGCCGGGAGTACAGCAGGGCGGGGTGGCAAAAAAGACACGTAAAAGACATTCAAGGGCGGTTAACGCATTGAAAATGTTACCGGCAAGCTGGCATGACGCAGCCGAAGACGCGTACTGGGAAGAGGAGGCTCGGCGGCTTGCACCAAAAAATTGTTGACCAACAAAGCATAAGGCGAGAACGACCGTTCCCGATTGAGGAGACGGTCGTTCTCGGTATATATCAGGGCGGCGAGTTGTTTAGACTTTTCACCTCACGCCGATTGTCAAGAAAAATTTTGACGGTCGGCGTAATTATTTGGGAGGAGGTATACACATGTTTACTGAAATCATCATCACTATTAGAATTTAAGTATGGGCTTTACGGTCACGCCGGTGTGGGAGTCCTCAAACGCCTGTTTTATGTCCTTGAAATCGTATATCTTTATGAGCTTATCCACGGGCAGCCGGCCCTCGTTGAAGTATTGCACCAGCTTGGGTATGAATATCTGCGGATTTGACGCCCCCTCGGTGACTCCCGCGAGCGTTACCGACGGGTTCATCAGGAGCGGCTCCAGAGGGATGGGTATCTCGGCGTCGCCTGTGACGGAGTTCAGGACGCAGAGGCCCTCGCGCCGCAGACATTTGAGCGCCTGTAATGTGAGCGCCGGTATGCCCGACGACTCTATGGAGTAGTTCGCGCCGCCGTCCGTGATCTTTTTTATTTCCTCGACGGCGTCGGTCTCCTTGCCGTTGACGACGTGCGTGGCGCCGATCTCCAGCGCCATCTCCAGACGCGACGCCACGACGTCAACCCCGATGATCTTACTGCAGCCCGCAATTTTCGCGGCCATGATCGCCGCCATGCCCACGCCGCCGCAGCCGAAAACCACGAGCGACGAGTAGGGCTTCGGGGCGGCGCGATTTAACACCGCGCCCGCGCCCGTCTGGACTCCGCAGCCCAGAGAGCACAGCTTAATGAGGTCGTCGTCAGAGCGAACGTCCACCTTGACGGCGTTGCGCGCGTCCACGACGACGTGTGTGGCGAACGAGCCCTGTCCGAAAAATGACGATATGGGCGTTCCGTTCTGGGAGAAGCGCTTTGAGCCGTCCTTGAACGAGCCGTCAAAGAACAGTCTGTTGAGGTGTTCGCACGCGTACGGATGTCCCTCGACGCAGTGCGGACAGACGCCGCAGGACGGGTACGACATGATGACGCGGTCGCCCGGCTTGAGCGACTCCACCCCCGCGCCCACCTCCTCGACGACGCCGACGCCCTCGTGCCCGAAGATCGCCGGCAGCGTCACGGGGATCACCTGATTCATGCCGGCGGCGTCCGTGTGGCAGACCCCGGCGGCTATGACTCTGACAAGGGCCTCCGACGCCCTCGGCTGCGCAAGCTCCACCGTCTCGATAGAAATCTCGCCTTTTTTGTGCGTAACAGCGGCTGTAACCTTCATAATTGCCTCCTTATTAATAATGTAAAACATCGCGTGCCTTCCGCTCTTGTACAATTTTAGCATATCGCGCGACAAAACACAACGCAACGATCCATTTCGTTTGTTACGACTGTGTCGTAACAAACGAGCTACGAAGGGTTGGATCTCGCGCTGCGGCGCTCGCAGGGTGTCAGTAGATGGAAATGAATTCCATCTACTGACGGAGATATAACAATTTTTGCTCCGTCGCACGG
>JAISXU010000014.1 GCA_031270395.1 Oscillospiraceae bacterium | reverse complement strand
CTCGCTCGTACTTTTACTGTTCTTTTCATCGTGACGCCTCCATTTTTATTACCTATTATTGGGTATATTTTATGAATCGGCGCGTTTCCGTAAAAACGCATATCCGATGGGATAAAATGCCTCGACCCGCCCTCCCAGCTCGCGGTCTCCCGCCGCGAGCCGGACGCGGATTTCATGCCAGAGAGCAAATTAGCAAGATATAACATCCGAAACGCCACCCCGCTTTTCCGCGTCTCGCGCCGTCCGCCGCACCGTCTCCGGCGCCGACAAAACAAGCGGGGAAAATTCTATACATTATTATCCAAAACACTTGACAAATAAGGAAAAGCATGTAACAATGTTCTATCACAAGCCAAAACCACGGCGCAGCCGCGTTTTGCTGCGTCGCGCGCAGCGGCCGGAGTTTTCCGTCAGGGTAAATTTTGGTGGTCGGCGGGGCTGGGGAAAAACCTATAATATTTTTTACATTCGTTAAGAAACCGTTCTTGTAACGGTTTCTACTGTAATTATACATAATATGTGTGGTTTATAACTAAATGAGGCAAAAAAGTTTCAAGAAGCACCGCTTTGTGCTGTAAAATCTTCTGTTGATCATGTCTGCCGAGTTCATGGTAATATTTACCTATTGACTGTGTTTGTCGGCTCGTCCACACGGACTGCGCTTCGTCGGAGCACCCTTCCGCTAAGACTCGCTTCCGGCTAAAGCCGAAAGCTCGCTCGCTACGGGGCTCCTCCTCTCCAAAACGCAACCATTTCATTGGGTTGCGTTTCGGTTTTGGGACGTGGGTGCGGCGGGGACGGGGACGAATGATGGGCCGAGAGGGGCGCGCCCGCCCTCGGCCGCAAAATATTTAGCTTGACTGACGCGCCGGTATTTGGTAAAGTATAGGTGTTGACGGAAGGGCATATTCTGTACTGTCCGCACGGAGGGTGCAGAAATCGGCACGTTTATGGGAGGTATGGTCTCATGTATGTCAAGACCGCTACTATTATGAAGCAAGTGGGGCTTCACGCACGGCCGGCGACGTTCCTTATTCAAAAAGCGAATGAATTCAAGTGCAGCCTGTGGATAGAGAAGGACGAGCGGAGAGTTAACGCAAAAAGTCTGTTGGGAGTGCTCTCACTGGGAGTGGCCAAGGGCTCGACGATACGCATTATAGGCGAGGGGCTCGACGAGGTTGACGCCGTGGACACGCTTTGCCGACTTATCGACTCGGACTTCGCGGAAGCGGAGTAGCTCATGGATTCAATACTGTACATGATAAAGCTGGCGCGCAAATACTGGGGCGCCATTGTTTTCTCATTCATTCTCGTGCTGATTGCCGCCATACTCACGCTCGCCACGCCGCTCCTCATATCCCGCCTGATGGCGCTTATCGGCTCCGGCGACGGATTCGACATGACCGCCGTCGTGACATTTTCCGTCACGCTGAGCGCGACGTTCGTTGCGCGGGCGGTGTGCAAATTTCTCAGCTTCTATATATCGCACATATGCGCGTGGCGTTTCGTCCCGTGGCTGACGGACCTCATCTACGCAAAGCTGCAGCGGCTGTCGATGAGATTCTATCACGACCGCCAGACGGGAGAGCTCATGAGCCGGGCGGTGAACGACGCCCGCCAGATGGAAGTGCTGTTCGCGCACTCGCTGCCTGATCTGATGTCGAGCATAGTCATAGTCATACTTGTAACGGGCGTGCTGTTTACGATCAATCCCCGCATAGCCGCGCTCACCGTCGTGCCGATACCGCTGATCGTCATATCCAGCAAGATATTCATGAAGCGCGTTGGCCCGATAATAGGCGCCAACATGAAGCTGCTCGGCGACCTCAACGGCTCGCTGCAGGATAATCTGTCCGGCATCAAGGAAATACAGGCGTTCTGTCAGGAGGAGCGCGAGCTCCGCAAAATAAGCGAAATCGACAAGAAATATTCCGAGGGGAATATCAAGTGGAGCCTGAACACGAGTCTGTTCACGCCTTTTATCGAGCTGCTGACGTCTCTCGGCACGATATTCGTCATAGCGGGAGGCGGATATCTGGCGCTGCGCGGCGAGATGACGGGCGCGGAGATAATGGGCTTTGTGCTCTATCTCAGCTTATACTACCAGCCGATAGCCACGCTGGCGCGGCTCACGGAGGATATACAGACCGCGCGGGCGGGCGCGAAGCGCGTCGTCGAGATACTTGACGCGTATGAGGAGATAGTCGATAAACCCGGCGCGGTCGAGATGTCGGAGTGCGACGGGAGCGTTGAATTCGACAGCGTCAGCTTCCACTACCAGCCCGAGCAGCCGATATTAAAGAGCATCAGCTTCAGGGCGGAACCGGGCAAGATGATAGCGCTCGTCGGGCCCACGGGCGTAGGCAAGACGACGCTCATATCCCTGATCGAGCGGTTTTACGACCCGGTGGAGGGCCGCGTACTCGTCGGGGGCCACGACATACGGGACGTGACGCTCAAATCGCTGCGCGGACACATCTCTATCATTTTACAGGACGTTTTTCTGTTCAATGGAACGGTCGCCGAGAATATCGCCTACGGCGCGGACGACGCGTCGGAGGAGGACGTGAGGGCGGCGGCGCGGATAGCGTGCGCGGACGGTTTCATAAGCGAGCTCCCGGACGGTTATAATACCGTCATAGGCGAACGCGGCGTGCGGCTCTCCGGGGGGCAAAAGCAGCGCGTCGCCATAGCGCGCGCCGTGCTGCGCGACGCGCCGATACTCATCATGGACGAGGCCACGGCGTCCGTAGACGTCGAGACGGAGGCCGAGATACAAAAGGCAATATCCACGCTCGTGGGCAACTCGACTGTATTCGTCATAGCGCATAGGCTCTCGACCGTCAAGAGGGCGGACTGCATATTCGTCATCGAAAACGGAGAAATCGTGGAGCGCGGCACGCACGACGAGCTGGTGTCGTCGGGCGGTCTGTACGAACGGCTGTGCCTGATCCAATTACAGGCGAGTGAGGACGTGCTGAAAGCCCTCTCGCGCTACTCGACCGACACGAACGCGGGAGAGATCACGCTGGACGACTGATGGTCAAAATATTAATTCGCACGGTATGTCGTGCCGAATTAATAGCGCGCAAATGTTCGGCGTTAGCCAAAACGCAACCCAATGAAATGGTTGCGTTTTGGAGAGGACGAACCGCGTAGCGAGCGAGCTTTCGCGTTTACGCGCCCCCGTCCAAAGCCGAAACGAAGCCCAACGAAGTGGGTTCGTTTCGGAGAGGACGCACGACGGAGCGGGCGAGGAGCGGAGTATACGACGCTCCGAGCTTAGCGTAGTCCGTGAGGACGACGCGGCGAGAAACATGCGCATTTGAGCGAGAAAAGTCCCGAGCGGCTTTGCCGTAAGGATAAGACTTTTCGAGCGGATTAGTATTGAAAGGTAGTACCCAATGCTCGAAAGGCTTGCGGAGATAGACGCGAAATACTCGGAGCTGGAGAGGCGTATGCAGGAGCCGGAATCGTACGGCGACCCTGCCCTGTACGCGCGTCTGGCCCGCGAACAAAAGGAAATAGCGCCCGTCACGGAGGCGTACCGCAGACTGAAAAAGCTGCAAAAGGACGCCGAGAGCGCGAGGGAGCTGTTATCCGACCCGGATCTCAAGGAGCTCGCGCAGGAGGAATACGACGCGGCGCGCTCCGCTATGGAGCGCGCGGAGGGGGAGCTCAGACTTCTGCTGTTGCCGCGCGATCCGAACGACTCAAAGAACGTCATCATCGAGATACGCGGCGGCGCGGGCGGCGAGGAGGCGGCGCTTTTCGCGCACAGCCTTTTCAGAATGTACTCCATGTACGCTGAAGCGAGGCGCTGGAGCGCCGAGACGGCATATGTGAACGCGACGGAGCTTGGCGGCGTCAAGGAGATCAGCTTTGTCGTCGAGGGCGACGGGGCGTATTCAAGATTGAAATTTGAAAGCGGCGTACACCGCGTACAGCGCGTTCCGGATACGGAGTCGTCGGGACGGATACACACGAGCACCGTTACCGTAGCGGTACTGCCGGAGGTGGACGAGGTTGACTTTGAGGTCAATCCCTCCGAGCTCCAGATAGACACGTTTCGCAGCAGCGGGGCGGGCGGCCAGCACGTCAACAAGACGGAGTCCGCGATACGCATAACGCATCTGCCGACGGGTACCGTAGTGGAGTGTCAGGACGAGCGCAGCCAGTACAAAAACCGCGACAGGGCGATGAAGATACTGCTCTCCCGTCTCTACGAGGCCGAGCAGAGAAAACAAAACGCGGCCCTCGCCGCCGAGCGCAGGAGTCAAGTAGGCACGGGAGACCGCTCCGAGCGCATACGCACGTACAACTATCCTCAGGGGCGCGTGACCGACCACCGGATCGGCCTGACGCTGTACAAGCTCGAACAGATGCTAAACGGAGATCTCGACGAGATGATCGACGCGCTCATCATGGCGGATCAGGCGGAAAAGCTCAAATTATCACAGGTCGGCTGACATGGGAGTCACGGTGATCGGGCGCGGCGGCGACATATCGCCCGCCGCCCGGATAATAGAGCGCGGCGGCCTCGTGGCCGTACCTACGGAGACGGTATACGGACTGTGCTGCGACGGGCGCAACGCGGAGGCGGTCAGGCGCCTGTTCGAGGTGAAGGGCAGGCCGCCGGACAAGCCGGTGAGTCTGCTCGTGCCGGATATAGACGCCGCGCGCGCCGTGTGCTCCGATGTTCCCAGCGCCGCGTTAAGGCTCGCGGAGGCTTTCTGGCCGGGGCCGCTCACTATGACGCTTCCCCGTGCCGCCTGCGTGCCGGACGTCGTGACGGCAGGAGGCGCCGCCGTGGGCGTGCGATGTCCCCGCCACGACGTGGCGCTGCGCCTCCTGCGCATGACGGCGACGCCGCTGGCGGCGCCGTCGGCCAATCCGTCGGGCATGGACAGCCCGAGGGACGCAGCGGCCGTTTTGGATTATTTCGGGGACAAGATTGATTGCGTGCTGGACGGGGGCCGTTGCGCCGTCGGCGTGGGATCGACGGTTGTGGCCGTGGAGAGCGGCGGCGTCAGGCTGCTGCGGGCCGGCGCGATAGCGTTCCGCGACGTCGCGGCCGCGGCGGGCGTCGCGGCGCATGTGCAATGACGGCGCGGCGCGCGGGCGGCGCGGGCACGGGCGCGACTTTGATCTTCGGCATAACGGGCGGCACGGGAGCGGGCAAGACGTCGGCTCTGCGGGCGCTCGGCGGACTGGGAGCGCTGACGATCGACTGCGACGAGGTCTACCATGAGCTGCTGGCGGGAGACGCCGCTCTGCGGCGAGAGATCGCGGAACGCTTCCCCGGGGCGGCGGCGCCGGACGGAATAGACAGGCGGGCGCTCGGACGCATAGTATTCGGCGACGCCGGGGCGCTGGAGGATCTCAACGGCATAACCCACAAGTACGTCGACGCGGAGGTGCGGCGGCGTCTGGAGCGCTGGAGCGCGGACGGGGGGAGACTCGCGGCAATAGACGCCATCGCGCTGATTGAGAGCGGACTTCATGAGATATGCGACGTCGTCGTGGGGGTGCTCGCCCCCGCGCGGCTGCGGGAGGCTCGCATAACGGCGAGGGACGGCATAAGCGCTCCAGTCGCTCGGACGCGCATCGCGGCGCAGCGCTCGGACACGTTTTTCCGGCGCAACTGCGACCACATACTCATAAACGACGGCGGCGACCCGGCAGAGTTTGAAAAAAAATGCGCCAAGTTTTTCGAGGGCGTGATAGCGGACTTATCACGCTGACGCGCATATGTTTCGGTTGCCGCCATAGGCGGCGAGAAACATGCGCTCATGAGCGAGAAAAGTCCCGAGCGGCTTTGCCGTAAGGATAAGACTTTTCGAGCGGATTGTTAAGAGAGGAAAGGAACGGTCATAAAAATGGCGGACAGAGAGGAATTGTTTTTCAAAAAGAAAAACGCGTACGACACGATAAGCGAGGACGACCGCGCGAGGGCGTCCGCATACGCCGGCGAGTACAAACGCTTCCTCGACCGCTCAAAGACGGAGCGCGAGGCGGTGCGCGAGGCGGTCAGTCTGGCGGAGGGCATGGGGTTTATGCGGTATGAGCCGGATATGGAGCTCGCCCCCGGGACAAAAATATATGCGACGGTCGCCGGAAAGACCGTCTTTCTGGCGGTGATCGGCAAAAGGCCCATATCCGAGGGGGTGAATATTGCCGCCGCGCACGTCGATTCGCCGCGCCTCGACTTGAAGCAGTCCCCCCTGTACGAGGAGGAGGGCCTGGCGTTTTTCAAGACGCACTACTACGGCGGCATAAAAAAGTACCAGTGGGTGACGCTGCCGCTCGCGCTGCACGGAGTCGTCGTCAGGAAGGACGGCTCGCGGATAGACGTCGTAATAGGCGAGGACGAGCGCGACCCGGTATTTATGATAACCGATCTCCTGCCGCATCTCGGCAAGGAACAGGAGAAAAAGACGCTGGGCGAGGCGTTTACGGGCGAAAATCTGAACATCCTGCTCGGCAGCCGCCCGGATGGTGAGGAAAAGGAGACCGACCGCGTTAAGCTCTCCGCGCTGCGCATATTGAACGAGAGATACGGTCTCATCGAGGAGGATTTCCTGTCCGCGGAGCTCGAGGCGGTTCCCGCGGGACGCGCGCGCGACCTCGGGTTTGACGATTCGATGATCGCCGCGTACGGGCACGACGACCGCTCCTGCGCGTTTGCCGCGCTCAGGGCGATCCTCGACGCCCGCGAGCCGGAGCGCACGGCCGTATGCGTGCTCACAGACAAGGAGGAGATAGGCTCCGAGGGCATGACGGGTATGCAGTCGGCGGCGTTCGAGGATTTTATGTCGTACATTTGCGGCGGGATGGGCGGCGTCGGCAGGACGTTCGCGCGGTCGTTTTGCATCTCAGCGGACGTGTGCAACGCTTTTGACCCGTGCTTCCCGGATGTCTCGGAAAAGAATAACAGCGCGTTTATCAACCGCGGCATGGCGGTTATGAAATATACCGGCGCGCGCGGCAAGTCCGGCTCAAACGACGCGTCCGCCGAGACGGTCGGCTTTTTGCGGCGCCTGTTCGACGCAAACGCGGTTGCGTGGCAGACGACGGAGCTAGGCAAGGTCGATCAGGGCGGCGGCGGGACGGTCGCCATGTACATGGCGAACAGAAATATCGAGACGATTGACGCGGGCGTGCCGGTGCTCTCCATGCACGCGCCCTTCGAGATCGTGTCGAAACTCGACTGCTACATGGTGTACAAGGGTATCCGCGCACTCTACGAATCGGAGACGCCGGACGGCGCGTCCGGCGGGCGTGGGGAAAAAGACGGGGGAACTCATTAAAAGGGGGCCGTAAAAAATATGAACGCAAACAATAAACGGACGGAGAGGCTTGGAGCCGTCCACCGGAGGCCGGCGGCGCTGATTGCGGCGCTGGTCGTCTGCGGAGCCGCCGTCTTCGCGGCGGCGAGAGGCGCGGCCAGCCGGCGGCGCCTCACAGCAGCGCTTTTTTGAGTCCCTCGAAATCCAGAAAATCCTCCGCGAACTGCTTGCGCAGCAGCGAGCGCGGGATAAAGCCGTTATATTTTCCGGCGATCTGTATATCGTCGGGCAGGGGGAGACTGAGCAGGTCCAAATCGGAGCGCAGAATGTCGTAAATGATGTCTTCAAGCTCCTCCGGCGCGCCGCCGAAATATACCTCCAGATACACGCACGCCCTCCACGGGACGCTGCTCTTGATTCCCCTGCCCAAAAGGGCGTAATGCAGAGTGTAGAGCTGCCGCGTCCCCACCCACGGGAAGACGGCGTATTTCCGCTCGGACAGCGGCGTTACCATGTTATCGAGTATGCCGCTGTTGCGCGTCAGAAACCGTATTTCCGCGAGACGCTCCGCGCAGCTGTCGCTCAGGTAGGGGTATCCCTCGTCCCCGAGCAGTACGCTCCGCAGCTTGCGCACAAGAACGGTGTGCAGCTCGTACTCAAAATCCACGTCCCAATCGACGACGGAGACGCCCGGCACGCGTTTGACGAAAATGACCTTCGCCTTCTCGTTCACCTCCACAGTCTCCCATGTGATGCCCGCCAGCGAGAAGCGTATGCCCTCGGGATATATCTTGTCCACCGTGCCTATCGCCCTGTTCTCATCCTTGACAAGATAGTAGTCCTTCACTACAAAGACGGTGTAAAAGTGGAAGTGATTTACAATGGGCTCGCCGGAGCGCCCTATGATCAGGCCGCCGTTCTCCGTCCTCTGTATGTGCTCAATCTCGATTAGATGTCCGAGCAGCTCCCTGTAGTCCTCCTGCGTGATACACCGGAAGCTGCGCAGTGACAGTATATCCTGCGCGAGTCTGGCGGGAGTGAGCTCCCCGCTGCTCCGCAGATGGCTCATAGTCTGGTGATACAGTAGCGAATACGGGTGGCGCTGCGGCGGAATGGGCTCTATCCACCTCTCCTTTGTGTAAAGCTCTATTATGGCGATCAATCTGATAAACGCCCAGTTGACGGGGCCGAGCGAATCGGCGGCCGTCGCCTGTATCTCCTCGACGAACGTGAACAGTAACTGCGGCGTCTGCCCGCGTCTGCCGCACCGCCCGAGACGCTGCGCGAAGCTGGAGACGTTGATAGGCGCGCCGATCTGCACGGCCTGATCGAGCGAGCCTATGTCTATCCCAAGCTCCAGCGTCACCGTCGCGCCGGTGACTATCTTGTCCTCGGAGGATTTCATCTCGTCCTCCGTCTGCTCGCGCAGCAGCGCGGACACATTTCCGTGGTGTACCCTGTACACGTCGGGCGCCTTGTTCTTCTGCGCGATCACGCGAAGGTTTGCCATAACAAACTCGGTTTCCTCGCGGGAGTTTGTAAATATGATCGTCTTCCTGTCGAGCGTCATTCGAAACAGATACTCAAAATGCTCCCTGTCGCCGGAATCCGTGCTCGTGTCGTCGCCGTCGCCCGCTTTTACGAACCTGTGTACGTGCAGACGCACGCTCTTTTTCCCCTCGTCCGTTACCGGAGACCGGCACTGTCTGCCCGTTCCGGTGTTCAGCCACGTTTCCGCGGCGGCGACGTCTCCGAGAGTGGCGGAGAGCCCTATGCGCCTCGGGACGACGCCGGTCAGGTTCTGCATACGCTCCAGCAGACAGAGCACCTGAATACCGCGCTGGTCGCGCATGAAGTGGTGAACCTCGTCTATTATGACGAACCGGAGGTCTGAAAACAGCTTGAGGCACGCCCCGCGCCTGTTCGTGAGAAGGCTCTCCAGCGACTCCGGCGTTATCTGTAAAATCCCGGCCGGTTTTCTTATGAGCGCGTTCTTCTTCGACGGCGATGCGTCGCCGTGCCACTTGCACACCGGTATATTGGAGTCTATGATGAGCTGTTCGAGACGCTTGAACTGGTCGTTGATAAGCGCTTTAAGCGGGCTTATATACAGGACGCCCACCGAGCGCGACGGCTCGTCGTACAGCTTTGTGAGCACTGGCAGGAACGCCGCCTCAGTCTTGCCGGAGGCGGTGCCGGAGGACAGCAGCAGGTTGTCGTCCGTGTCGAAGATCGCCTCGCACGATGCCACCTGAACGCCGCGCAGCTCCGTCCAGTTGTTGTTATATATGAAGTCCTGAATAAATGGCGCCAGTCTGTTGAAAATATCCATACGTCACGCCGTCCTCCCTTTAATCTTTGAGCATGAGTATAGCATGTCCGGCGCGATATTTCCACCTCGCGCTCTTTACTATATCCGTATTTTTGCTATAATAGGAGCATAAGGATGGGGGGCGTTGCTATGATGGACGATTCAACAAGGAAGTTTACGGTATTCGGCGGCAAGGCGCAGACGCGGGAGGTACTCTCACGCGTCTATGACGCTTTGCGGGTAAAGGGCTACAACCCTGTCAACCAGATTGTAGGTTACATCCTGTCGGAAGACCCCACGTACATCACAAACTATGACAATGCGCGCAGTCTCATCTGCCGTCTCGACAGGGATGAACTGCTCGGCGAGCTTGTAAAACACTACCTCGACGCTAATTGACTTAGCGGCAATTTGGATATATAATTACGTAAATGTTCATCCTGCCGGCGGGGGCGATAGACGAGCGCCGACGCGGTGGCGGGCGTTTTTGCGCCCGGAATGCGGGAGGTTTGGAGAAATAATGATAGAGGGGCAACAGAGGATACCGTCGGGGTGCGCCATTTCGGGCATATTTTCAAGGAGCGGCAGACCGCTGGGCGGCGGCGAGGTCATAAAATCGATCTCGGTGATGCACGACAGATCGAATGGGCTGGGCGGCGGCTTTGCGGCTTATGGGATATACCCGAAATACAGGAAGCACTACGCGTTCCACATCTTTTTCGACGACGAGACCGCAAAGAGCGAATGTGAGCGGTTCATCCAGTCGCGCTTCGACGTGGCCGACAGCTCGGCGATTCCGACGCGGCGCATACCGGAGATCACGGACGAGCCCATAATATGGCGGTATTTTGTAAAGCCGATAGCGGAAAAGCTGGAATTTGACGCCGTTGATGAGCGCGAGTACGTCGCGCGTGCCGTTTTGAAGGTCAACCGCGACATAGACGGCGCCTATGTGTTTTCGAGCGGCAGGGATATGGGCGTTTTCAAGGCGGTTGGATTCCCGGAGGACGTGGGACGCTTCTATATGCTCGAGGAATACGAAGGGTACTGCTTCACGGCGCACGGGCGCTATCCGACGAATACGCCCGGCTGGTGGGGCGGCGCGCACCCGTTCTCATTGCTCGAATACTCGGTAGTCCACAACGGCGAGATATCGTCATACGACGCCAACCGCCGCACTATAGAGATGTACGGCTATCCCTGTACGCTCCAGACGGACACGGAGGTCATAGCGTACATAATAGACTACCTGAACAGGCGAAAGGGACTGACATTCGGCGAGATAGCCACGGTCATAGCGGCGCCATTCTGGCAGACGATAGAGCGTATGCCGGAGAGCGACCGCCGCCGCTACGAATATCTGCGCAATATATTCTCGTCGTACCTCATAACCGGCCCCTTTTCCATCCTCGTCGGCTTTGACGGCGGCATGATGGCGCTCAACGACAGGCTGAAGCTGCGTTCGATGGTGGCGGCCGAGCGCGGGGACACGGTGTACGTGGCGAGCGAGGAAGCGGCGATACGCGTCATACAGCCCGATCTCGACAGGGTGTGGGCGCCGGCCGGCGGCGAGGGAGTTATTGTGACGCTCGACAAGGGGGTGCGGTGAGATATGGCCGTTAAATATATCTATCCCGACTACGAGGTCGCGCGCAACTACGATAGGTGTATAGTGTGCCGCGTCTGCGAGCGCCAGTGCGCCAACGATGTACACGAGTACGTCCCGAATATGGACAAGATGGTCAGCGACGACGACAAGTGTGTGAACTGTCACAGATGCGTGTCGCTGTGTCCCACGCGCGCGCTCAAAATAGTTGAGAGCGGACACAGATTCAAGGAGAACAAGAACTGGAGCGCGCGCCAGATAAAAGAGGTCTACAAGCAGGCCGAGTCCGGCGGCGTACTTCTCTCGTCGATGGGCAATCCCGACGATTATCCCGTGTACTTTGACAAGATACTGATAAACGCCTCACAGGTGACAAACCCGTCTATCGACCCGCTGCGCGAGCCGATGGAGACGCGCGTTTTTCTCGGGAGCAAGCCGCAGGAGATAAGGCGCGGAGACAGCGGTGAGATCATATGCGACGCCCCGCCGCATCTGAGGCTCGGGCTGCCCGTCATGTTCTCCGCGATGAGCTACGGCTCCATAAGCTATAACGCGCACGAGTCGATAGCGCGCGCCGCGGAGCAGCTCGGCATATTCTACAACACCGGCGAGGGCGGGCTGCACGAGGATTTTTACAGATACGGAAAAAACACGATTGTGCAGGTCGCCTCCGGGCGTTTCGGCGTGCATAAGGGGTACTTAGACGCGGCGGCGGCTATCGAGATCAAGATGGGGCAGGGCGCCAAGCCCGGAATCGGCGGACATCTGCCGGGCACCAAGACGGTGGGCGACATATCGCGCACACGCATGATCCCGGAGGGCAGCGACGCCATATCGCCCGCGCCGCACCACGACATATACTCGATAGAGGATCTGCGCCAGCTCGTCTACTCGCTGAAGGAGGCCACGGCGTACCGTAAGCCCGTTATAGTGAAGATAGCGGCCGTACACAACGTCGCGGCGATAGCCTCCGGCATAGCGCGCAGCGGCGCCGACGTCATCTCGATAGACGGCTTCCGCGGGGGGACCGGCGCCGCCCCGACGCGCATACGCGACCACGTGGGCATACCGATAGAGCTGGCGCTCGCGAGCGTGGACAAGCGGCTGCGTGACGAGGGCATCCGCGACAACGTATCCGTGCTCGCCGCCGGGAGCATACGCAACAGCGCCGACGTCGTAAAGGCGATAGCCTTAGGCGCCGACGCCGTGTACATCGGCACGGCGGTGCTGCTGGCGCTCGGGTGCCATCTGTGCAGGACGTGCAACGTCGGCAAATGCAACTGGGGCATCGCCACGCAGGCGCCGGAGCTCGTGCGCCGCCTGAATCCGAACGGAGGCTATAAGCGGCTTGTGAACCTGATGACGGCGTGGCGCCACGAGATCGAGGAGATGATGGGCGGCATGGGCATAAACTCAATAGAGAGTCTGCGCGGCAACCGCCTCATGCTCCGCGGCGTCGGATTGAACGAAAAAGAATTGGAGATACTGGGAATCAGGCACGCGGGGGAATAAATTCCGGAACGGCGGGTGCGGGTAAAAATAGCAGATATTTACGCACGAAAGTGACGAGAGGCGGGCAGAGCGGCGGGCAAGCAGAGCGGCGGGCTGCTTGCATTTGATTCCAAGTTGTGCTATTGTGTTGAACACGGGATACTAGGCGGCGTTTTGCTGCTGAATGAAAAATAACAGGGCGGTGACATAAAATGGCGGTTGGTTCAATAAACGGCTATCCCACTTGGGAGATTATCTCTGGAATACCAACAAACGCAGATATTAGCAACAACAACGTAAAACTTGGTTCAAGGTCAAGTAAGTTCTCATTTTTTCATGCTGACGAGGTGGTGCTTGGGTCGCGATATTCACCGTTCGAGACTTACAAAATACCAACGAAAAGCGTGGAAAGCGCGGCGGACAATGAATTAAGCGATACAGACATGGAGTGGAAGGAGATTATATCAAAATATAAATTCCCAGCAACCATGGAGAACTACCATAGGTTATCGGCAGAGCTTAGAAATAGCGGGTTAATATCAAATAGCGAATATTTAACGATTTCAACCTATATTAGCGTAATGGGCAGCACCGAAAACGCTGTAAGGGGAGCTATACACTTCAAGAACACCGGGGAAACAAATCTGCCGCTTAGCATGTGTATTGACGTTATGTCCTTAGATTGGTTGGAAGAGGGTCTGCAGCATGTCGACCTGAGGGATATGTTCATGAAGCGATTGCTATCGACAGACACACAGTTGACATATGTTTGGACGCCAAACACGCAAGAGAAGGCTGTAATACAGAACTTTCTGACAAAACTGAGGGAACTTTCGTGACACGCGAACAACATATATCCCGAATGACGAACAAATGACGATATTTACTTTATGTTCTGCAAAATCCGTCTAATACATCGCGGACACCAATTGATCAAGAGAGGACTGTTATGCAGAATGCTGGGGCGCGATATAACTGGTTACAAGACAACTGCCGGGAGCAATGACATAAATATAGCAGATTTAATGCGTAATGCTATCTCCCGTATGTACGACAGCTATAACGACTATGACGAAAGAATGGAAGAGACAAAAAATTCCCTTGATGAATTCTGGGATAAGATATTTGGGAAAAAAGAGGCAAGATAATGAAAAGAATATCAACGACTTTTTGCATAGTTTTTACAATTACCTTAATACAAGCGGATTAACATCGGAGGCTAAAATGATTACAGCGGTGGTTGGTATAAACTGGGGCGACGAGGGGAAGGGACGCATGGTCGATCTGCTCTGCGCCGGTTACGATATAGTGGCGCGGTATCAGGGCGGCAACAACGCGGGGCATACCGTGGTGAACGATATGGGGAAATTTGCCTTGAACCTCATCCCGTGCGGTATATTCCGCGCGGGCATCGTAAACGTGCTCGGGACGGGCATGGTCATAGATCCGGAACACCTGTGGAACGAGATTGAGACGCTTCGCGCGCGCGGCGCGGAGATCACGCCGGATAACCTCAAAGTCAGCGAGAAGGCGATAATCTGTATGCCGTATCACCGCACGCTTGACGTTCTGGAGGAAGACAGGCTCGGCGCGAACGCGCAGGGCTCCACGCGGCGCGGCATCGCCCCCGTGTATTCCGACAAATATCACCGCAAGGCGCTGCGCGTCGGCGACGCGCTTCGCGCCGATACGCTGCGCGGCAAGGTCGAGACAGTTGCCGGATTTAAGAGTGTGCTCATGTCGGGATACGGCGCCGGCTCCGTGTCGGTCGGCGATACTCTCGCGTGGCTCGGCGAGTTTGTCGGCAGGCTCGCGCCCTTTGTCACGAATACCGAGAGCTACCTTGAAAGCGCCGCCTCGGACGGTAAGAATATCATGCTGGAGGCGCAGCTCGGAACGCTCAGGGATATAGACTTCGGCATCTATCCATACACCACGTCGTCAACGACGCTGGCGGCTTACGGCCCTATCGGCGCGGGCATACCCGGCAGACGTCTCGACAGGGTGGTGGGCGTTATGAAGGCGTATTCCTCGAGTGTGGGCGGCGGGCCGTTCACGGTTGAGATGAGCGGCGCGGAGGCCGACGCGCTCCGCGAGGCGGGCGGGGAGTATGGCACGGCGACGGGCAGGCCGAGACGCGTCGGCGCGTTCGACTGCGTCGCGTCCCGATTCGGGGTGAAAATGCAGGGCGCGGACACTCTTGCGCTCACCAAATTCGACGTGCTGTCCTACATGGAACGCATCCCCGTCTGCGTCGCCTACGATATCGGCGGCGCGCGCGTCACGGATTTTCCGACCGGCGACGAACTGGAGGCGGCAAAACCGGTGTATGAGTATCTGCCCGGCTTTGGGACGGACATATCGGGCTGCCGGAGCGCGGCGGAGCTGCCCTCGGCGGCGCGGGATTACATCGGGTTCATTGAGAACGCCGTCGGAGCGCGGATACAGTATGTGTCGGTGGGCCCCGGCCGGGACGATTATTTTATCAAGTGTGAAGTGTGAAAAGGGTCTATGTGAACAGGAGTATGACAAGCTATGGGTAATATTGCAAATACGTATACAGATAAAGCAAATGCCATCATCAATAACGGATCCTGTTACGATTTCGTAGAAACCGTACCGGATAAATCCGTCAGATTGGTCGTCACCTCGCCCCCGTATAATATCGGTAAAAGTTATGAGAAAAAATCAAGCTTGAAAGAGTATTATAATATGCAGGAGCAAATAATCGACGAATGTGTACGCATACTTGCCGACGACGGGAGCGTATGCTGGCAAATAGGCAATTTTGTTGAAAATTCAGAGATTATTCCGCTGGATATATTGTTGTATCCCATTTTCCAAAAGCATAGACTAAAACTCCGAAATAGGATTATTTGGCAGTTTGGCCACGGGTTACACGCATCCAAGAGGTTTTCCGGACGATACGAGACGATTTTATGGTTTACAAAAACCGACAATTACGTTTTTAATTTAGACCCCATAAGAGTCCCGCAAAAATATCCGAATAAACGTTATTTCAAGGGGCCGAGGGTCGGCGAGTATTCCTGCAATCCACTGGGGAAAAATCCGAGCGACATATGGGATATACCTAACGTAAAGTACAACCACGTGGAAAAGACGATACACCCTTGTCAATTCCCGATTGAGTTGGTAGAGAGGCTGGTTTTGTCACTAACCAATGAAGACGATCTTGTCTTTGATCCATTTCTGGGAGTTGGCTCAACGACGGCAGCCGCCCTAAAAAATAACCGCAGAGGAATGGGCTGTGAGATAGTGGAAGAATATTATTCAATTGCTATAGACCGGACGATACGGGCAATGGATGGCGACTTAAAAACCCGCCCAATGAATAGACCGATATACGATCCCCAAAATCCTAAAATCAACTCCGGATACAAATCAGTTAATACGGCGGGACAATTGGCGTTGTTTGACAGTGCCCCGGAATATGGGTATCAAAATGAAAATAGTTGAGAAATATTCACACCTTAATGGGCTTGAATACCTATTGGTACATAAACCGGAATTATGGAATGGCATTGAGAATGTCATAAATACAGTTGACGCTGAGAAATGCAAAACTAAAATCTCAAAAGAGAAAACAAGGAGAGGGGCATTACTCTACAGTCCTGTTGAAATGAACACATCGTTCAAAAGAGAATTAGCAAAACACAATTGGGAAGAAAGCCGTGTAAGTTACTGGGTAACAAAGGACGAAAAACTTATAAGAAGAACACTGGGTATGCCTCCGGATATGCAGAGGCGGGAAATTGAGGCTCAAGGTGAAATTGCAATAAGAAGCTATAATCAGACCGATTTTGTAAAAAACCGAGTCGCCGTTGAAGTTCAGTTTGGGAAATATGCTTTTGTAGCATATGATCTTTTTGTCAAACACTTGGCGTTTTATATCAGCGACCATATTGATACGGGAATTGAGATATTACCGATGAAAGCTCTGCAGGCACAAATGAGTTCCGGCCCCTCGTATTACGAAGGGGAGTTGTACAATCTTGTGAGGCAAGGCAGAGGTGTTCCGGCGGTTCCCCTTGTACTTATCGGTGTTGAACCATAATCCAGTCGGCGCTAAGGAGATATTATGAAAAGAGTTTACGTAAACGAGCAGTGGTGTCTTGGGTGTCATCTGTGCGAATATTATTGCGCGTTCGCGGGTACGAATGAGAAGGATATGGCGCGCGCGCTCAAGGGGATAACGATAAATCCCAATATCCGTATCGAGGAGTACGGCAATGTCAGCTTTGCCGTGTCTTGTCGCCACTGTACGCAGCCGCTGTGCGTCAAGGGGTGCATAACGGGCGCGCTCACACAGAACGACGGCGTGATAACCATCGATAAGGACAAATGTATAAGCTGCTATACCTGTGTGCTCTCATGTCCGTTCGGCGCCGTAGCCCCGTCGCCGGACGGCGCCGTGTCGAAGTGCGAGTTGTGCATCAAATCACTCGGGGGCGTTCCGCAGTGCGTCGAGGGGTGTCCCAATGGCGCAATCGTCTATGAGGAGAGGTAATTTCATTTGCGAGGGCAAGCGCGTACTCACAACGGTGGGCAAATTTGATCATATGAGGTGAAAACGATGGCGGCTCAAGCGCGCAGCGCATTAATACAGGTGAAACTTGACGAAGATATTAAAACCAAGGCGGATGCATTGTTCGCGGAATTGGGGCTTGATACTCCGACCGCTATACGCATATTTCTCAACCAAGCTATAAGTAGAGAGGGATTGCCCTTTGAGGTTGCAAAACCGCAGTATAACGCGGAGACGCTGGCGACGTTGCTTGAGGAGCAGGAGATCCGCCCGAAGCGTTATAACAACTTTGACGAGATACTAGCCGAAGTACGTGCGGAAATAGAGGCGGAAGAAAGCGATGAAATACAAGATTGAAGAGTCCGCACGGTTCCGGCGCGAGCTTAAAACGGCATTAAAACGCGGGTGGGACGCGGAAAAACTAAAAGCGGTGGTTGACATACTTGCGGCGGGAAAAGAGTTGCCGCTAAAATATCACGACCACGGGCTAATCGGAGACTATAAGGGTCATAGGGAGTGCCACATCACAGCGGATTGGCTGTTGATTTATAGGTACGTGGAAGATGTTCTGGTGTTGTATTTGTTTCGGACCGGGACGTATAGCGATCTGTTTTGAAAAACGAAAGGAATGACAGCGCGTTGAAATATGTCATCATAGGTAATTCGGCGGCGGGCGTGGGCGCGGTCGAGGCCATACGGAAAAACGACGTGACCGGGCAGATAACGATAATAACGGACGAGCCGCACCATACATATTCAAGACCGCTCATCTCGTATCTGCTGCTCGGAAAGACGACGCGGGAGCGCATGAAATACCGCGACGACGGCTTTTACACGGAGTACGGCTGCGAGCTGCTGCGCTCGAAGCGGGTGACGTCCATCGACCTCGGCGACAAGGCCGTCAGGTGCGCGGACGGCAGCGGCGTGCCCTACGACAAGCTGCTCGTGGCGGCGGGTTCGTCGCCCCTCGTTCCGCCGATGGAGGGACTGGAGCAGGTGAAGAATAAGTATACATTCTCCTCGCTCGACGACGCGCTGGCGCTCGGTGACGCGCTGCGCCCCGATGCGCGCGTACTCATCATCGGCGCTGGCCTCATCGGGCTCAAGTGCGCGGAGGGCATAGCGGCGAGGGTGGGCGAGGTAAATGTTGTAGATCTGGCGCCAAAGGTGCTCTCCAGCATACTTGACGACGAATCGGCCGCGCGCGCGCGCGAGCATCTCGAGCAAAACGGACTGACGTTCTATCTGGGCGACAGCGTAAAATTGTTTGACGGGAACACGGCAAACCTACAAAGCGGCGCGCGCGTCGAATTCGACGTCCTCGTGCTGGCGGTCGGCGTGCGTCCCAACACCGCGCTGGTGGGCGATATCGGCGGCGCCGTCGGCCGGGGCATCGTGATAAACGAGTATATGGAGACGTCTATACCGGACATATACGCCGCCGGCGACTGCACGGAGAGCGTGGACATTTCCACCGGAGATACAAAGGTGATGGCGCTGCTGCCGAACGCATATATGCAGGGCGAGTGCGCGGGCTTTAATATGTCCGGCATACGCTACCCGTTCGACAAGGCCATACCGTGCAACGCCATCGGCTTTTTCGGCATACACATGATAACGGCGGGCAGTTATACGGGAGATACGTATTTTGAGACGGACGGCGAAAATTACAAAAAGCTGTTCTATCGCGACAACACCCTGCGCGGCTTCATACTTATAGGCCCGAAGCCGGGACACGGTTCCGCCGCGGGCGGCGCGTCCGGCAAGAAGCCGGCCTACGAGAAGGCGGGCGTCTACACCAGCCTGATACGCGAGCGCACGCCGCTCGACACGATAGATTTCGGGCTCATATGCAAAACGCCGGGCCTGATGGCTTTTTCCAAGAAGACGCGCGAGCAAAAGCTGGGAGGGGAGCAGTAATGCCGAATAAGCTTTGCGCCCGCGAGTTGGGTTTTGTGGCGCTCAACGAAGCCGTGCGCGGGATGACCGGGGAGATATACATAGAGGAGTGCTACGGCGAGCGGTATATAGGCGCGTCCGCCACGCGCAAGACAATAATCATAAACGGCACGCCCGGCAACGCGCTCGGCGCGTACCTCGACGGGGCTGACATTATCGTCAACGGAAACGCGCAGGACGCCGTCGGCGACACGATGAACGACGGGCGGATAATCGTTCACGGCTCCGCGGGCGACGCGCTCGGCTACGCTATGCGCGGCGGCGTCATATACGTGCGGGATAACTCCGGCTACAGGACGGGCATCCATATGAAGCAGTACATGGACAAGCGCCCGGTCATTGTGGTGGGCGGTTCGTCCGGCAGCTTTCTCGGCGAATACATCGCGGGCGGCCTCATCATAGCGCTCGGCATAGGCGGGGACGGTTCCGCGCCCGTGGGCAGATTCACGGGGACGGGTATGCACGGGGGCGAGGTTTTCCTGCGCTGTTCGGAGAAGCCGGACGATTTGCCGGAGCAGGTCGTCTGCACCAAAGCGGCGCCCGGGGATATGCTCCGGATAGAGCGGTATGTACGCGAATTTTCGGCGATATTCGGCTTCGACGCCGACGGGCTGCTCAGAGACGGATACTATATGCTCACGCCCAACGCGAGCAATCCGTACAAGCAGCTCTACACGGCAAACTAAATATTGGAGGTCGGCATTGTGAAAAGGACTTTATCAGTATTTCTACCGCTCACTCTGCTGGCGGCGCTGCTGTTCACCGTGAGCGCGCCGGCAAGCGCGCTCGCGGCGCGGGAGGTCGAATTTGGTCAAACCGTCGCGCTGTCGCGGGCGGCGGGTTACGCGATAACGCGGGACGGGACGCTCTGGTACTGGGGAAGCAACAGCGAGAATATGTGGACGGGCGATCAATCCCCGGAGCGCAGCGTGCCCGGAAAGCTGACGGACGGCGTGGTGTCCGTCACAGCCGGCGACTGGGGCGCCGTGATTACGAAAGCAGACGGCTCGCTTTGGCTTTTTGGCAGCGGTTATGCCGGCGACGGCACTGACTGGGCGGCATACTTCAAGCCCGTCCGGATACCGCTGGAGGGCGTCGTATCCGTATCGGTCGGCAATAACCATATCCTCGCGCTGAAAGCCGACGGTACGGTCTGGGGTTGGGGCAGCAACGCGACGGACGGCCAGGTTGGAGGAGGGCGCACGTGGGATGTGCTCGAGCCGGTTCAGATATTCGAGGACGCGATCTGCGTGTCCGCCGGACAGTCGCACTCGCTCGCCGTGAAAAAGGACGGCAGTCTGTGGGCATGGGGCTACAACGCCTATAATCAGCTCGGCGTGGTTACGGATGAACCGTACAGTCTCTATGCGGTGAAGGTGATGGATGGCGTCAAGTCGGCCGTCGCGGACGGGCTGGCGTCGTATGCCGTGACGACGGACGGCGAGCTTCTGGCCTGGGGGTACGGATACGACACCGTGCCGGAAAGACCCGCGCAGGTCGGCGGCCGGATGACGAAGACGAGTCTCATGGACGGCGTGAGTTCCGTACCGGGCGGAAATTACGCCATTCGCGCCGACAATACGATGTGGACGTGGGCGGAGGACATCCGTTCCGCTCTGTGGGGAGATAGCGGCTCCGGCGTGACGGTGGCGGGGACGAGTAACCGTCAGTTCAAGCCGTGGAAGCTCGCGGACGACGTCGCGTCCGCGGCGGCGAGGCACAGCTCCGCGCTCATTCTCCGGCCAAACGGAACGCTGCTCGGTTACGGCAGCGACGCGTCCGGGCAGCTCGGGCTCGGCTCGCGCGGAAAGTATTATTTCGAACCGCGCGCGGTAATAGACTCCGTGGCCGTACCCGGATCTGCCCTCGGCGTACCCTCCGACTGGGCTCGCGCGGATATTGAGTCGGCGATTGCGGCGGGTCTCGTTCCGGAGTCCCTGCAGGGGCGGTATGGCGAGAATATAACGCGCGCAGAGTTTGCCGGGCTCGCGGTGCGTCTCGTCGAGACCGTACTCGGCCGCGGAATGGACGCGTATCTGGCGGAAAAGAATATCACGCCCGGTATTCCGTTCACTGATACGACCAGCAAGGACGTCGCCGCACTGGCCGCGCTCGGCGTCGTGGACGGCGTCGGCGGCGGGAGGTTTGCCCCCGGCCGCGAAATCACGCGGGAGCAAGCGGCAAAGCTGCTTGCCGGTCTCGCGAGGCTTTTGGGACTCGGCGAGCCGGGGTATATCCCGGTCTTTGCGGACAGCGCAAGGTGCAGCGGCTGGGCGTCGGGTTTTGTGGGTTATGTATCCGGTCACGGTATAATGGGGGGAACCGGAGGAGGCGGCTTCTCTCCGCTCGACGGGTACACCCGCGAAGCCGCCATAATAACGTCGCTGCGCATAACGCGGTTGCTGGCGGGCTAGCAAGGAAACGGCGGACGACAATTTGTGAGTCTGCAAGCACCCATCCGACAGACCGGGGGTATCCGTCAAAGCGGCGCGTTGTGCGGCGCCGTCGTTGGAGAAAGACATAAAAGGAGACCGCACATGACTTATGGGTACATTCGCGTCAGTAGTGACAAGCAGACAGTGGAGAATCAGCGGTTTGAGATTACAAAATTCGCGCAGTCGCACGGCATGTCAATAGACGGATGGATAGAGGAGACCATAAGCGGCGCCAAAAGCTACAACATACGCGAGCTGGGGCGTCTTCTCGAAAAGGTGCAGGCGGACGATATGATAGTGTGCGCGGAGATGTCGCGTCTCGGGCGCAATCTATTCATGATCATGGAAATTTTGAGCCTGTGCATGGAAAAGGGCTGTAAATTATGGACAATAAAAGATAATTACCGGCTCGGCGACGACATCCAGAGCAAGGTTTTGGCTTTTGCGTTCGGCCTGTCGGCGGAGATTGAGCGCGATCTGATCAGCCTGCGGACAAAGGAGGCGCTGGAGCGCAAGCGCTCGGAGGGCGCGGTGCTCGGCAGACCTAAGGGCAGCCGTTCAAACAAGCTCAAGCTGTCCGGCAGGGAGGACGAAATCATGGGTATGCTCGAGTGCGGGATCACAAAGAGCGAGATAGCGCGCGTATTCGGCGTACACAGGGCGACGCTCGACGCGTTTATCAAGATGTCATGTTGAAATCGCCGGGCCGGTGATGTATAATAGCGCTTGCCGCGAATGAATTGCGGCGTGCGTCCCGAGCGCTCACGTATTGCGCCGCGGCCTTGCGCCGCGTGGGGAGTATACCGGAATATTTTGTGGGAGGATAAGGAAACGGATGGGGAAAAAACAGTTCCAATCGGAATCAAAGCGGCTTCTGGAGCTCATGGTCAACTCGATATACACGCACAAGGAGATATTTCTGCGCGAAATAATCTCAAACGCGTCGGACGCCATAGATAAGCTGTGCTATATATCTCTGACGGACGACAAGGTGGGCATGAGCCGCGACGACTTCAAGATAACCGTCGAGACGGACAGTGAAGCGCGCACGATCACCGTGACTGACAACGGTATAGGCATGACGGCGGAGGAGCTCGAATCCAATCTCGGCGTCATAGCGCGCAGCGGCTCGCTGCAATTCAAAAAGGAGATGGAGTCGGACAAGCCGGAGGACGTCGATATAATCGGGCAGTTCGGCGTCGGCTTCTACTCGGCGTTCATGGTGTCGTCAAGGGTGACTGTGCTCTCGCGCGCGTACGGGCACGGCGACGCGCACAAATGGGAGTCCTCCGGCTCCGACGGGTACACTGTCACGCGCTGCGATAAGGACGCGCCCGGCACGGTCATCATCATGGAGCTCAAGCCGGACACGGAGGACGAAAAATACAGCGAGTATCTTGAGGAATACACACTGCACAGTATTATAAAAAAGTATTCCGACTATATCAGATGGCCCATCATAGCGGACGTGACAAAGAGCCGTCAGGTGGAGACGGACGAGGCCGGTTCCGACGGGAAAAAGAAGAAGACGTGGGAGGACTACACCGAAAAAGCCGTTATAAACAGCCGCGTACCGATATGGCAGCGCGCGAAGGGCGAGGTGTCCGACGCGGACTGCGCGGAGTTCTACAAGGAAAAATTCTTTGACATGGAGGACCCGGCCGCCGTCATACGCGTCTCGGCGGAGGGGACTGTCAGCTACAACGCGATGCTCTTTATACCTTCGAAGGCGCCCTACGACTACTACACGCGCGAGTACAAGGCGGGCTTGCAGCTCTACACGTCGGGCGTGATGATAATGGAATACTGCTCCGATCTTCTGCCGGAGCACTTCCGCTTTGTCCGGGGCGTCGTGGACTCGCCGGACGTGTCGCTCAATATATCGCGCGAGCTGCTGCAGCACGACAGGCAGCTCAGGGTGATGCGCGCCAACATCGAGAAAAAGGTAAAGGCCGAGCTTCTCAAGCTCATGGAGAACGACCCGGAGAAGTATGAGACCTTCTTCAAGAGCTTCGGCGCGCAGCTCAAGTACGGCATAATGAACGGATACGGGATCAACAAAGACCTGCTCTCGGAGCTCATCATGTTCTATTCGTCGAAGGCCCAAAAGCTCGTGTCTCTGACGCAATATGTAAAGGACATGCCGGAGGAACAAAAATACATCTACTACGCGTGCGGCGACAGTATACAGATGCTCGACAAGCTGCCGCAGGCGGAACGCGTGCTCCGGAAGGAATACGCGATACTATACATGACGGACAGCATGGACGAGTTTGTGGTAAAGACCATCGGCAAATTCGAGGAGAAGGAATTCCGCTCCGTGAACGACGACGAGCTCGGGCTGGAATCCGAGGACGAGAAGAAGGAAGCGGAGCGGCGCGAGACGGAAAACCGCGAGCTTCTCGACTTTATCAAGGACTCGCTTGATGGCAAGGTGTCCGCCGTCAAGCTGTCGCATAAGCTGCAGAGCCATCCCGTGTGCCTCACCACGCAGGGCGGCGTGAGCCTTGAGATGGAGCGCTACTTCGCGTCGCTCCAGGGAGAGGGCCCGGAGGGGGGCGTGCGCGCGGAACGCGTGCTGGAGATAAACGCCGGGCATCCCATCTTTGAGACGCTGAAAAAACGCTTTTCCGATGACCGCGACGCATTGGCCCGCTTTGCGCGTCTGCTGCACGGACAGGCGCTGATTTTCGCCGGCCTGCCTCTCGACGACCCCGCCGACTTCTCCGATATCATCTGCAGCCTGATGGAATAACTTCGTAATTGACAGCCGGCGGTATCCCGTGATAGAATATCCGCGTGGCGGATATTATACATTATGTCCCCCTCGGCTCGCCGCTGCGCGGCAACCGCCGAGGGACGACACATTCTACCATAGCCGCTTCGCGCCATATGGTAGAATATCCGCAATATCGGCGCTCTAAGTGCCCATCTATTTTACTGGCGCACAGCCGGAGGTACATCAAATGCCTGAATACAGTTCCATAATCATGATAGTGGCCATGATCGCAATCTTCTATTTTCTCATGATCAGGCCGGAACAGAAGAAGAAAAAGAAGCTGACGGAGATGCGATCCTCGCTGTCGGCGGGCGACACTATCACTACAATAGGCGGCGTGATAGGGAAGATCGTCTCCATAAATGACGAGGCGGTCACGTTCGAGACGGGCGAGGACAGAGTCCGCGTGCAGGTGGCCAAATGGGCCGTCTCCACCGTGGGCAAGGCGACGCAGGAACCGCCCAAATAATGCGAAGGGTCGGCTTCATAGGCGTTGGGAATATGGGTTCGGCCTTGCTGCGCGGGATGCTGGCGGAGGGAACTCTGCTTCCCGGCGACGCGCTGACGTTCGACGCCGACGCGGATAAAAACGCCCGGCTCGCGCGTGAGCTCGGCGTGACCGCCGCCCCGAGCGCGGAGGCGCTGGTCCACGGCGCCGAGCTGGTCGTTCTCGCGGTGAAGCCGGATAAGGCGCCCGGCGTATTGGAGAGTCTGCGCCCCGCGCTGACGGACGCGAAGACGCTCCTGTCGGTTGTGCTCGGACTCGACATCAGCTCAATGGACGGGATGACGGGCGGGCGCTGCCGCGTTATCCGATGTATGCCGAATACCCCGGCGCTGGTCGGCGCCGGGATGATATGTCTCGCGTTCGGCCGCGGCTTTGAGCGTGACGAGCGGGAGAGCGTGACGGAGCTGCTGTCCTCCTGCGGCGCGGTCGAGGTGATGGACGAGCGATACCTCGAACGCGTGACCGCGCTTACCGGTAGCTCGCCCGCCTATGTGTTTATCATGCTGGAGGCGATGGCCGACGCCGCCGTGCGCAACGGTCTCCCGCGCGATATGGCGTACCGGTTGGCCGCGCAGGCCGTGTCGGGCTCCGCTAAGATGGCGCTAGAGACGGGCGCGCACCCGGCGGCGCTCAAGGACGGCGTCTGTTCTCCCGGCGGCAGCACGATAGAGGCCGTGCGCGTCCTCGAAAACCGCGGCTTCCGCTCCGCCTTAATCGAGGCGATGATCGCCTGTGACGAGAGTGTCAGGAAATAGCCCGTCCCGCGACGGTTACCGCGAGTAGCGACGAACGATTTGCCGGTTTCCCGCGTATTGTCATGTACGCGAGCGACCGGTTTTGCTTTGTGTGACGCGGCGGCGCGGCAGGCTCCGCCGGGGACAACCGGCGCCGGCGGGCACGGCTCGTCCGCGGTTTCATTGGTTTTGGAACTTTTCTCCGGTACGGTCGTCTAAATACTACACCGCTCGAAAAGGCTAATCCTTACGGCAAAGCCGCTCGGGACTTTTCTCGCTCATATGCGCGCTATTAATTCGGCACGACATATCGTGCGAATTAATATAACAGCGGTCACAAATATTTCACGCCATCCATATATTGAAAGGTCGTGTCACGCATGAATAAGACTTCTAAGCGCTCCCGCGCGCTGCCGGACAGCCTGGTTGGCCTGGCGGTCAGGCTTTGCGCCGCCGCCGTAGTCGTCGCGGCGCTGCTCACGCTCGCGCCCGCGCCGGGAGACGGGGGGGCGCGCGCCGCGCGCGAGACTGCGGTCAAGGACGGGTACACGCTGTATCCAAAGAGCTATTCCGCGTCGGGAGTCGAACCGGGCAGCGAGTTCATCCTGACGACGCCCGGGGACACGGGCGTCGAATGGGTGCGGTCGGCGCTGACGATCGACGGCGAACCGGCGCCCGACATAGCCGAGGGCGAGGGGCGCGAATTTACCGTCAAGCCGTCCGCGCGTCTCCTTGATAACTATTTGTATACCTTCAGACTGCAAAAACCCGGCGGCGGCGAGATAACGTGGGTTTTCCAGACGGCGGCGCGCTTTGCGGTCGTATCGACTCTCCCGTCGCACCAATCGATAAACGTGCCCGCGGATACGGGGATCGAGATAACCTTCAGCGCGAGCGACTACAAGCTGATCGACAGGTATTTCAGCATCTCCCCGAATGTCTCCGGGCGGTTTGAATACCACGACGAGACGGCTGTTTTCGTGCCGAAAAAACTGGCCTACGCCACGGCCTACACCGTCACGCTGAAGGCGGGCCTCAAGCGTACGGACGGCTCGGAGGCGCTGGACGAGGATTTGACATTCTCATTCGAGACGGAGCAGGACCCGAAATCCGGCGGTAAACCGGCAAAATCTGTGATGATGTATTTCAGCGGGCAGTATGCGGAGCTTCCGAGCTCGCGCGCTCCGTCAGTCGGCTTCTATATTTACACTAACGGCAGAGGAACCGTTCTGCCCGGCTTCGACGTCTCAATCTATAAATTCTCCGGCGCCGACGCTGCGGCGGAGGCGATCGGAAGGCTGCAAAACGCGCCTTACTGGTCTGTACACAGCGCGGCGGCGGGCGCTGTCGACACGTCGAGACTGCAACGCGTGACGTCGTTTAGCTCCGAGGGGGCGTATGACGGCGATAACGGCGTGCTCACGTTCCCTGACAGCTTAAGTCAGGGCTTCTACGTGGCGGAGACCGAGGCGGAGAACAGCGAAGGCGCGCAGATGATCATACAGATAAGCGATCTGCCCGTACAGGTGCTCGCCGACGACACGCGGACGCTCGTCTGGGTAAACGACATGGAAACCGGCAAGGCGGCGTCGGGCGCGGTCGTTAAGGACGCCGCGACGGGCAGGAGCTACACGGCGGACGCGGACGGCGTAGCCGTGATCGACCGCGCCGTCTCCGCCGACTCGCAGCCGACGGAGAGGTTCGACGTCGTATATGGCGAAAAGCGGTGCGTGTGGTTCTATTTTACGCCCGGATACAGCCCGTATTTCGACTACAACCGCATAATGCCGCCTTATTTCAGAAACAGCAGCGAGGCGTATTGGAGCGCGCTGCGGCTAGACAGGACGCTGTATAAGCGCGGCGATACGATCTCTTTCTGGGGCTTCGCGCGGAGGCGGGACGGCGGCGACGCCGTAAGCGCCGTCACCGCCGTGCTTACGGAGGGGTATTACAGCTTCTACGCGGAGGACTCCGCGTCCGGCCGGGGGCGCGACGTGCTGCAAAAGACGTCCGTGCCGGTGACGGGCGGCGCGTACTCGGGCGAGATGGTGCTTCCGGCGCTGGAGCCCGGCTCGTACCGCATTGCGGTTATGCACGGCGAGGAGGTCGTCGGCGCGGTATACTTCTCCGTGGAGGATTATGTAAAGCCGTCATACGTCCTCGAAGTCTCGGCGGACAAGAAGGCGTATTTTGCGGACGAGACGGTCACATTCAATATAAAGGCGGGCTTCTTTGAGGGCACGCCGGTCGCGGAGCTCGACGTCTCGTACTACCTGAGCGGCTATAATTTACAGCCAAGCAGGAACGGGAGCGCAAAAACCGACGAAAACGGCCTCATATCCATCAGTCAAAAGGCAGCGCCCGTCGCCGGCGCGCAGGGAATTACGAACATGTGGCTCCAGGCGGAGGCGACGCTGCCGGAGACGGGCATGACATACGTATCGGCCGGCGCCGACGTGTTCATCAACGATATAGACGTATCGTCCCACGCCTCGCGCAAGGAGGATAAGGCGTCGCTTGACGTCGATATACGCGCCGTGACGCTCGACAGGATAAACAGCGGGACGGCGGAGAATTATTACGATTACCTCGGAGAGCCGGTGTCCGGCAAGACGGTCTCCGCCGAAATCTACAGGATATACTGGACGCGTGAGGACACCGGCGAGCGGTATTACGACTATATCGAGAAGAAGTCCGTGCCCCGCTACCGCTATGTCAACCACGAGGAAAAGATCGACGATTTCACAATGACTACCGGCGCTGACGGCAAGGCTTCAAAATCGTTTAGCGTACCCGACCGTGAGGACGAGTGCTATACGGCCAGAATCACGTGCAAAGACGGCGACGGACGCAGCGTAACGCATAGTATCTATATAGGTGAGGATTACAGCGAGCGCTATAACATGTACAATTCAAACCGGTATTACCTCGACGGCGCGGACGAACCCGTGAACGTGGGCGACGAGGCGACCCTGACGCTGATGCGCGGCGGGGACAAGATAACGTCCGGCGGCTTCCTGTTTGTCGCCATGCAGCGCGGCATTTTGGACTGGGAAGCGGGCGGCGGCGGCAAATACAGCTTCACCTTTGGGGCGGAGCACATACCAAACGTGACTGTGCGGGCGTTTTATTTTAACGGGTACAACTATGAATCCGGCTACATGATGCGCAAGGATATAATATTCGATTACGGAATAAACAACCTCGAGCTCTCCATAGAGACCGACAAGGACTCATACAGGCCGGGCGACTCGTGTACCGTGACGGTGACGTCCGCCGCGGGCGGCGGGATACCAAAAGAGGCGAATATCAATATCAGCGTCGTGGACGAGGCGCTGTTCGCGCTGCGCGACTACTCGCACGATACGGCGGGCGAAATCTACCGCGCGCTGGGCGACGGATTGCTCCTGGAACGCGCGACGCACGACTCGAACGCGATGAACTATATGTTCACGGCCGAGATGGGGATGGCGACGGGAGGCTACGACGCCGCGGCCGACGAAGCCGCGGCGATGCCGTCCGAGGCGCCGCGGCCCGTTGCGCAGGACAGCCAAAGCGCCGACGGCGATTCAGCGTACCTGCGCGAGCTGTTCGAGGACACGGCGTATTTCAACTCCGCGCGGACGGACGCGGACGGCAAGGCGGTATTCACGTTCAAGCTGCCCGACAATGTGACATCGTGGCGGCTGAGCGTCGCGGGAGTGAGCGACGACCTGTTTGCCGGCAGCGGCGCGGACAGCATAAAGGCGACGCAGCCGATGTTTGTGAATTACGCGCTCGGCGACGTATTTCTGACGGGCGACACGCCCTCGATCGGCGTGAGCGTTTATGGCGCGGGCGTCACTCCCGGCGAGACGGTGAGCTTTGAGGTCACGCAGGACGGCGCCCCGGACAGGACGGCTCGCGCGGAGGGCGCGCCGTTTGAGCGCGTGGACATCCCGCTTTGGGAGCTCGCCGAGGAGGGGGAGTTCTCGCTTATAATAAACGTGAAAACCTCCGGCGGCGCGTCCGATTCGGTGCGTCACAAATTCAGAGTCCGCGCCTCGCACAGGAGGATCGACGCCGCCGAATACTACGACGTCACGAAAGACACCGTGTTCAAGTCGGACGGCGAGGGCCTGACGTCGATCACCTTCACCGACCGCGGGCGCGGACAGTATCTGTACGAGCTGCTGAATCTGTGCTATGTGTACGGCGACAGGATAGAAAAGCGCGTGGCCGCGCGCGAGGCAGAGCGGCTGATAACCGAGTATTTCCCTGAAATTGCCGCTTCTGCCGTCTCCGCCTTCGAGCCCGCGAGCTATCAGCAGCCCGACGGCGGAGTCGCGATATTGCCTTACGCATCAAGCGACGCGTGGCTGACGGCTATGCTCCTGCCGTATATCGGCGGCGAGTTGAGTCAGACGCCGCTTCTGAGCTATCTGCGCAGCGCGGCGAGAGACGGCACCGGCGACTGGGCCGCCGCGCTCTACGGACTCGCGCAGCTCGGCGAGCCCGTGCTTTTGGAGCTGGACGCGTACTCCGGACTAGACGGGCTGTCGCCGCATGACGCCGTTTATCTCGCGCTCGGATATGAGACGCTGGGCGAACGCGGCGCGGCGGAGGCGCTGTACGGCGCGCATGTGGCGCCCGCTCTCGAGAGTATAGCGCCATATTACCGGCTTGACGCCGGCCAAGACAAGGACGACGTCCTGCAGGCCACGGCCTCGGCGTCCATCCTCGCATCCAAGCTCAATAAGCCCGAAAAAGACGGGCTTTACAGATACTGCCTCGACAACTATACGCGCGACGAGCTCATAAGTCTCGAAAAGCTCGCGTTTATTTCACAGGAAATCGGCGGCAAGACCGGTGAGGGCGGCATCATAACATACACCCTATTCGGTCAGGAGTACACGCGCGAGCTGTCAAAGACGGGCGGCCAGTACACCCTGCGCATCCCGGCGGCGCGGCTCGGCGAATTCAAGCTGACGCGCGTTGACGGACAGGTCGGCGCCGTGTCACTCATAAGCGTACCGCTCACGGAGGCGGGGCGGCGCGACGAGGACATCATAGTCAAGAGGGCCTACTACGAGGTGGGCGGCTCCGGCGCCGCGGCGACGGCATTTGAGCAGGGCGCCCTTGTGCGCGTGAATCTCTGGGTCGATTACACAAAGAAGGCTGCGAACGGCGCGTACTGCGTCACGGACTATCTGCCGGCGGGTCTCGCGTATGTGGACGCGTCCGCCAAAACAGGCGGCGACGGCCAAATCGGATACCGGCACCGCGTCTACGCGCGCTCCGGCGGCGTCGAAGTGTCGTTCTATGACTACAACGGAAGATTTGACAGGGGCAGGCTGTACTACTACTACGCGCGCGTCATCAGTCCCGGGGAGTTTCGCGCTGAGGGCACGCTGGTGCAGAACCTGACGGCGTCACAGCTCTATGCCACAGCCGCCGACGGTGTGATTGTGATAAAATAGGTGGGGGCCGTCGTCCGCACGGACTGCGTTCCACTCCCCCGTCCAAAACCGAAACGAAGCCCAACGGAGTGGGTTCGTTTCGGAGAGGACGAACCGCGAAGCGAGCGAGCGTTCGCGTTTACGCGGACGCGAGTCTTAGCGCAGCGCGTGAGGACGAGCCTGCCGGCGGCGATACTTTTCGTCCCGCCGAAAAGTATCCAAAAGGCGGCTAAAGGGGCGGGGCTTCCCCTCCCCGCCCCTTTAGAATCCCCACCCCTCAATACGGAGGTAACCATATAGTGCGACCGTCGATTGTTGCAGCGGGCGGCTCCGCGCCGCCCGACACCGTATCCCCATTGTATTTGCACGCTATCCGGGCAGTTACACTCCGTATCTCGTCCTAACCCCCTCGGAGAGTAGGGGGCTAGGACGAAGGGCTACAGCGTAGGCACTGGGGTATGCGCGGACGGGGTAGGGACCACCCCGCCGCTTCGCGGCACCCCTCCACAGGAGGGGAATTGGACGCAGAGACGCACCACCGAATCGCAACCCAATGAAATACTTGCGTTTTGGAGAGGAGGAGCCCCGCAGCGACCGGGAACGGTCACTGTGGGGCCCTGATGTCTATTGTTATTTGCCCGATGTCAATTCTCTATGTATCTCTTTATCATCGCCGCGACCTCCGCGCGCGTGGCGGAGGCTGAGGGATTGACACCGCCGTCGGGATATCCGTTGATTATACCGACTGATACGGCCCACGCCACGGCCTCTCTCGCCCAATCGGATATCTCGTCCGCGTCCGTGAACGACTGAGCGCCGGGGGTGGCGTCGCCTGCGGTTGGTTTGCCCGCAAAGCGCCACAGCAGCGTCGCGAGTTGCTCGCGCGTCACTTCCCCGTCCAGATTTGTCCCGTCGGATATGCCGTTCTCTTT
>JAISXU010000003.1 GCA_031270395.1 Oscillospiraceae bacterium | reverse complement strand
AATGAATTCCATCTACTGACGGAGATATAACAATTTTTGCTCCGTCGCACGGGGCGCACTCCTTCGCAAAAATTCTTTTCGCCACAGCCCGCCTGCCGGACGGGCAGGCGAAAAGGACGTAAGAGCGAATACGAGGGCAAACGAATTTATTCTGGAGGGGCTGCTATGGATCACAGGCCGATAGGGGTGTTTGACTCCGGACTCGGCGGGCTCACCGCCGTCAAAAAGCTAAAAGAGGTACTGCCGCGCGAGGACATTGTATATCTCGGCGATACGGGACGCGTGCCATACGGCTCGCGCTCACGCGAGACCATAACAAAATACGCGCGGCAGGACGCCGCCTTTCTCGCGGGTCTCGGAGTCAAGGCGATGGTGATCGCCTGCAATACGGCGTGCTCCGTAGCGCTCGGCGCCATTTCGGCGGCATACGACATGCCGGTGTTCGGCGTCGTCGAGCCGCCGGCGGCCGAGGCCGCGAGATTGACAACGAACGGAAAAATAGGCATAATAGGCACTGTGGCTACTGTGCGCAGCGGCGCGTACGCCGAGGCGCTGCGGACGATGGCGCCGGACGCCGGCGTGTGGAGCGAGGCGTGTCCGCTGTTTGTGCCGCTCGTCGAAAACGGCAGGGCGTCCGCGGACGATATAGTAGTCCGCACGGTGGCGGAGGAGTATCTTGCGCCCCTGCGGGCGCGCGGCGTGGACACACTCATACTCGGCTGTACGCACTATCCGCTGCTGCGCGGAGTCATATCGGAGATAATGGGTTCCGGTGTGGCGATAGTGGATTCGGGCGCGGCGACGGCGCTTCGCGTTGCGCGCGATTTGGGCGATATGGGCCTTCTGTCGGGCGCCGGCGGCGAGAGCCGTTACTTTGTCACCGACAGCACCGAGGGATTTTCGGAGCTCGCGTCGATTTTTTTGGACTTGCGCGTGGGCGGCAGCGTGGAACAGATAGAGCTTGAATAGAGGTGGTTTTATGGATAACGCGAGAATTTCAATAATAGGCTCGCAAGAGTCCGCCGACTCCGATGAGGAGTCGTTTGAGCTGGTCACCGACGGTACGTACTTGCGCGGCAAGGATTTCACCGAGATCAGCTATCTGGAATCGGAGATGACGGGTTACGCCGGCACGCGCACGACATTCTTTATCGGCGACGACGACGTAGTGCTCTCGCGCGGGGACGGAACGTCGGGCGACATGGTGTTTTCGGAATCGAAAAAGCACCACTTCATATACAACACTCCGTTCGGCGCGCTGACGATGGGACTTGAAACAAGGAGCATCGTCAAGGATATGAACGACGACGGCGGGAATCTGGAGATACGCTACATACTGGATGTGGACAACCTTGTGGCGAGCCGCAATAAGTTCAGCATCAGTATTATGCCGGCGGAGATGTCCGCGAAAAAAAGCGGCGGATGCCGCGCCGGAAACAGTATCGGAAGCGGGGACTGCGGACAGTGTCAAATCTGATATACAGCGCCGGACGCCAGTTGGACAAGCTGCTGCTCGACGCGTACAGGGCGGCCTCGGCGGAGGGGCTGCTGCCTCCGGACGCCGAATTGACCGGCGTCTCGGAGATACCGCGCGATCCGGCAAACGGCGACTATGCCGCGACTCACGCGATGGCCGCCGCCCGCGCGATGCGCCGCCCGCCCCGCGCGATAGCGGACGCGCTCACAAAGCATATTGAGCTCGGCGGCAGCTATTTTGAGTCGTGCGCCGTCGCCGGCGCGGGTTTTATGAATTTCACGCTGTCGGACAAGTGGTATTCCGACGTGCTGCGCGCCGTCGAAACGGAGGGGAGCGGTTACGGTCGGTCGGACTTCGGCGGCGGCGAGCGCGTCATGGTTGAATTTGTATCGGCCAACCCGACCGGCCCCATGACCATCGGCAACGCGCGCGGCGGCGTGCTCGGAGACGCGCTCGCGTCCGTTCTGGACATGGTGGGCTACAGAGTACACCGCGAGTTTTATGTAAACGACGCGGGCAATCAGGTGGAGCTGTTCGGGAAGTCGGTCGAGGCGCGGTATATGCAGCTTTGTCTCGGCGAGGACGCCGTCAAATTTCCCGACGACGGGTACCACGGCGACGACATACGCGAGTTGGCCGCCGATATATACGGGCGCGAGGGGGATTCCCTCGCCGCGCTGCCGGAGAGGGTACGCGTCAGGCGGTTTATCGAGATCGGCATACCGCGCAATATCGGGCTTATGCGCGCGCATCTCGAACGCTACCGCATCCGTTTTGACGAGTGGTTCCCGGAGAGCCGTTTGCACGAGAGCGGATACGTGGACGAGACTATGCGCCTGCTGACAGACGGCGGACTCACGTATGAGAAGGACGGCGCGCTCTGGCTGAAAAACACCGAGCTGGGCGCCGATAAGGACGAGGTGCTCCGCCGTTCCGACGGTTCTTACACGTATCAGGCTGTGGATATAGCGTATCACCGCGACAAGTTCGCCGCGCGCGGCTTCGGGCGTGTGATAGACGTGCTGGGGGCGGATCACCACGGGCATACGGTGCGTTTCAGCGCCATGATGAAGTCGCCAAAGCTGCGTTCGGCTCTCGGCATCACACATGGAGAGCTCGAATTTCTCCTCATGCAGATGGTACTGCTCAAACGCGGCGCGGAGGTCGTAAAGGTCTCAAAGCGGACGGGCAAGGCTCTCACGCTCAACGATCTGCTCGACGAGATTTCGGTGGACGCCTGCCGTTTCTTCTTCAACGCGAAGCCGGATACGCATCTGGAATTCGATCTCGATCTGGCGGTTCGTCAGGACAGCGAAAATCCGGTGTACTACGTGCAGTACGCGCACGCGCGCATTTGCAGCCTTATTGCGGCGCTGGGCGCCGACGGCTGCGCCGTGCCGGACGCGCGCGATATTGACGTCTCCGTGCTGCGGGGTGCGCCGGAGCGGGAGCTTATCAAGCAGATAGCGCTCCTGCCGGAGGAGGCGATTCAGGCCGCGCGCGACCGCGACCCGTCGCGAATAAACAGATATGTAGTGGAGCTCTCCGCGCGTTTTCACAAGTTCTATACCGCGTGCCATATACGCGGCGAACGCGAGGACGTCCTCAAAGCGCGCCTGAAGCTCGCCGATACGACGAGACGCGTGATAGCCATTTGTCTCGGCGTGACAGGCGTCACCGCGCCCGAGCGGATGTGACGCGCCGCTGCGCGCCGGGAGCGGGTAACGCCTCCGGCCATGTGTCGCGCCCGAATATGGCGCCGACTATCTCGAGAACGCAGCTTATTTTCCGCGCGACGCCTTCGCGCTGCGGCGCCGGGCTGCGCACGTGCCATATCATCAGATTCATCAGTCCGCCGGCGCAGAATCTGGACAGTACAGACTGCTCGGCGCCCGCGCCCTGCGCCATGTCCGCGGGCGGATACGGCGTGAACATGTCCGCAAAGAAGTCCGTCAGCAGGTCTAGCACTTCGTTGTCGGACTCTTTTAGCAGGTTCGAGAGAAATTTCACGTTGTCGCACATGAAATCGCATATCCTCTCTGCGGCCTTGTCGCTCCCGTACAGACGGATGATTTCGGCGAATTCGTCCCTGAATCCGTCGAGCAGGTATTTCAGCAGATCGTACTTGTCTAAAAAATGCGTGTAGAACGTCGCTCTGCTGATCTGGGCCACGGCGCATATGTCGAATATGGTGATCTTGCTGAATTTCTGTTTTGCGAGAATGTCGCACAGGGCGCCCGCAAGCGCGCCGCGTGTTTTGACGATCCTTAGATCGAGATTCCCCGAAGTACCGCGCATATTTATGACCATGCCTTTCGTTTCACTTCAGGCACAAAATGATCATGAAAAGGCATGGTCATAATGCGCCTGTTTTGCGGTTGCCCGTCCCGGCGAGCAAAACGCGATTTTAACGTAAAGGT
>JAISXU010000069.1 GCA_031270395.1 Oscillospiraceae bacterium | reverse complement strand
AATGAATTCCATCTACTGACGGAGATATAACAATTTTTGCTCCGTCGCACGGGGCGCACTCCTTCGCAAAAATTCTTTTCGCCACAGCCCGCCTGCCGGACGGGCAGGCGAAAAGGACGAAAGAGCGAAAACGTGTGCAAACGAAATTATTCCGCAATGAATACGCAATTCCGCAATGAATACGCTTGCAAATGCGTCCGGAATGATGTAAAATCCCGAGTGTAGATTTCGGCGTGACGACCGAAGCGGCAAAACAGGAGGAAAGACGGATGATATCAGCGGGTGATTTTCGCAACGGCGTGACCTTTGAGTGGGACGGAAAGGTCATGCAGATAGTTGAGTTCCAGCATGTGAAGCCCGGAAAGGGCGCGGCGTTTGTACGTACTAAGATAAAGAACGTCATAACGGGCGCCGTAGTGGAGACCTCGTTCAACCCGTCCGACAAGTTTGAAAACGCGTACGTCGAGCGGCGGGAGATGGAGTACAGCTACAGCGACGGCGATCTCTATTACTTTATGGACTTGGAGACTTACGAGCTCGAACCGATCGACGGAAGTCTGCTTGGCGACAGCTTTAAGTTCGTCAAGGAAAATATGAACTGTACGGTGTACTCATATAAGGGCAAGGTGTACAATGTGGAGCCGCCGAATTTTGTGGAGCTGACAGTCACGCGGACAGACCCCGGAGTCCGGGGGGACACGGCCACGAACGTCACAAAGCCGGCTGTCGTAGAGACCGGCGCGGAAGTCAAGGTGCCTCTGTTCATCGACGAGGGGGAGAGGATACGCATAGATACGAGAACCGGCGAATATCTGGAGCGTGCAAAGGGTAATGCCGTGTAACGGCATAAAGCGGCGGAATATGTATTAATTTGGAGGATGTTATGAAATTTATTGAGAGAGTGGCGTACCTGAAGGGACTGGCGGAGGGATTGGAGCTTGAGGCGGACGCCAAAACGACAAAGCTGCTTTCGGCGGTCATTGATTCGCTGGGGACGTTGGCGGACGAGCTCGGCGCCATAAGCTCGGAGACGGAGGAGCTGTCGCGGGAGCTCGACGACGTCGCCGACCGGCTGGACGACGTTGAGGAGATCGTGTTTGGGATGGATGATTATGACTTTGACGACGACGATGATGACGACGACGACGACGACGAGTGGTGTGATTGCTGTGACGACGACGATGACGACGACGAGATCACGGTCGGGTGTGAGAATTGCGGCGCGGATATCGTCATAAGCGAGGACGAGCTGTTTGCGGGCGAGACAAAATGCCCTAAGTGCGGCGAAAAGATCGAGTTTGATTTCGACGACGAGGATGATGAGTAGCACGGCAAAGCCGTGATATTCGGAACGATTCTTTTTGGAAGGTGCGGGAAACGCGGAGATGTCAGGACATTCCAAATGGCACAATATACAGCGGACTAAGGGTGCGGCCGACGCGAAAAGGGCGCAAATATTCACGAAGCTCGCCCGTGAGCTCATTGTCGCGGTAAAAGAGGGCGGCGGGGGCGATCCCGCCGCCAATTCGCGGCTGTCTGCGGTAATTGCCAAAGCTAAGGCGGCCAATATTCCAAACGACAATATCAAGCGCACCATCGAAAAAGCGCTTGGGGGCGGCGCGGGCGACGACTACGAGAGCGTCACTTACGAGGGCTACGGGCCGGGCGGCGTCGCGGTGATAGTCGAGGCGACGACGGATAATCGAAACAGGACCGCCGCCGAGGTTCGCCACTATTTTGATAAGTACGGCGGCAATATGGGCGCGGCGGGCTGCGTGTCGTGGTCGTTTGACCGCAAAGGCGTCATAGTCGTGGATAATGAAGACGGTGATCTGGACGAGGATGAGCTTATCGAGGCCGCTCTGGAGGCGGGCGCCGACGACGTCGTCACTCAGGACGGGGCTTTCGAGATATATACGTCAGTCGACGCCTTCACCGCGGTCAATGACGCGCTCACCGGGTCCGGCCGCGCATTTTCGTCCGCGGAAATAGAGATGGTCCCGCAGAGTTATATATCCCTTACTGACGCCGACGACATAAAAAACATGGAAAAGCTGCTGGAACTTCTGGAGGATAACGACGACGTGCAAAGCGTCTGGCATAACCTGGAGTAGCCGCGCTTAGTTCGCGGCAAGCGTTATTCCCCCCCTCGAACATCCCGCCGACGGCGCCACCATACCACAGCCCTGTCAGATACAGGCCGCATGCGGGAACGGTGGGGCCGGCGCGCCGCCTGTCCCCGGAGGCGAGCAGCACGGGGATGGCGTCGGGAGCTATCTTGCCCTCCGAACCATACATCCCTCAGTGACGCGAGGGAAACACAAGCGTAAATGTTACCACGCCGCCGCTGCCCAAATTCGCGCTGATTGCTCCCCCGACCCGCCGCATAGCCGCCCTCGCTATGTATAGTCCGAGTCCGAACCCGCCGCTCTCGTGTGAGCGGGAGGCGTCGGTCCGGTAAAATCTGTCGAAGAGTTTCGGCAAATCGTCTTTTGATATACCGGCGCCGCTGTTGGCGACGGAGCATATGACGCGCCGCCTGTCGCTTTTAGCTTCAACGCTGATATTCCCGCCGATATTCGCGTATTTTACGGCGTTCTCATAGACGATCTCAAACACCTGCCGCATTATCTCCGCGTCGCCGCAAAGCGTCAGGCTCTGCGGCGCGGAGGACGCGACGGTTATATTCTTCTCGCGTACCGCCGCGTCAAACTGTGACATGACCTCGGATATGACGGCTCCGAAATCGAACGGCGAATTGGCGGTCTCCAAACCCTCCTCCTCCATGCGCGCGCTCGTGAGCAGACTGTTTATCAGCCTTGTGAGTCTGTCCGTTCCTGCCCGCATGGCGTCAAGCCACTGTCGCTGCTCCCCGACCGTCTCGCTCTCACTCGCCGCGATGACGTCATAATTTGCGGTCATGACGGTGAGCGGCGTTTTCATCTCGTGCGAGATGTCCGCGATAAATCGGCGCTGCCGCTCCCATGCGGCTTTCGCGGGCTTAACAGAGCGGTTGGCAAAAAAGAAACTGATGAAGAATATTACCGGCAGCAGAGGCCCGCCGACAGAGAAAAACGTAGCCGGCATACGCGCTAACGCGGCTTGCGATTCGGTTATGTCGAGAAAAGTGATCACATAACGGTTTTCGGCGGGGCTCTCAGCGGACTCCGCCCCGGCGGGTACGGCTGCATCGGTTTCATCCGTGGTTGGAGCGGAAATGTCCGTCGCTGACAGTGCCGGAACCGGTGGAGACGGTATTTCCGGCCCGGGCGCCGGGAAGGCAGTTGGTGCCGCAGTCTCCGGCGGCGCCGGGGCGGAGCTTGGAGTTGCGGCTTCCGGCGGCACCGGGGTGGAGCTTGGAGTTGCGGCTTCCGGCGGCGCCGGAGCTGCGGTCGATACCGGTGCCGGGAAGACGGTTGGCGCCGGAAAGACGGTTGGCGCCGCAACCTCCTGCAATACCGTAGGAATGTGAGAGATGTCGTACATCCATGTTTTGTCCGCGAATGTCACAAGCGCGCCGAAATCCGGCGCGCTCATCGCGAGTATACACGCCTCGCTATAGACGGCATCGTCAAAGTCAAATTGTGAGAGCGTCTCAATGACGTTCATATTTTCATCCGTGAGAATTTCAAACGCCGGGAGCTCATCCGCCTCCGGAAGTTCATCCGCCGCGCCGAGAGCGGACTCCGGAATGGTTTTGCCGTATCCCGCAGCGTATGTCAGCTTTGAAGCGGACACCGCGCTCTTGAGTTTACGCGCGTTTTCCGTTTCGGCGTCAATAGTCGCCACCGCGTAAATTACCAAAAACGCCGCGCACATCACAACAGACATGGACACGGCGCCAAGCGCGAAAATCCTGTTCCTCAGCTTCTTAAACTGCATTACAGCACCCCCGTATTCAGGCGGTAGCCCATCCCGCGTACGGTGCGTATCGATACATCCGACCCGAGTTGCGCCAGTTTCTTCCTCAGAGTTGAGATGTGTTTCTCCACGCTGTTGTCCTCGGCGTCCCCGTCATACCCCCACACCTTTTCTATGATGACATCCTTTGACACGGCGTTTTCACGGCGCGCGACCAGCACCTCCAGAATTTGCGCTTCCTTAGGCGTGAGCCCGGCGCTGCTTGTCCCCCGGCGCAGAGTGAGCGCGCGCGGGTCGAGTTCAATATCGCCGTAAGCGCAAACGCCGCCGGGATGGAATTCCGTCGGCCGGCGCGACAGCGCGCGGACGCGCGCCATCAGTTCGTCCATATGAAACGGCTTTACGAGATAGTCGTCCGCGCCGGTATCGAGTCCTCTGATCCTGTCGCCCACCTCGGTCTTCGCGGTGAGCAAAATAACCGGGGTCGTGACGCCGCCGGCCCTGAGTTCCTTCAAGACGGTAAATCCGTCTTTTTTCGGGAGCATGACGTCAAGTATTATGGCGTCGTATATACCGGTCAGCGCGCAATCAAGCCCATATTCGCCGTCGAAAGCGAGATCGACCGCGCAGCGGTTCTTCTTCAAGCTCTCCGCCACGGCGGAAGCTATGTATTGTTCGTCCTCGACCAGCAGAATTCGCACAAAAACACCTCACAATAACAATGAGAGGGGAAAGACTCACGCCGTTCCCCTCTTTTGTACGAGTCAAACGCGCCGCTAATTTGCGAAGCCTTCTTATGAGCAGTTCAAAGTGAACGTCAATGTGTTGGTTCCGGAATTTGTCTTATTCACTCTGAAGCAATAGTAATGCGATGTATTAAGATTATACCACAATCTTCCGTTGTTCGTCCAACCCGAGCCATTGCCCAGCGAGTACGACGCCACAACCTGTCCCAAATCGCAATCGTATAAGCTGATTTCCACCGTCGCTGTCCCGGAGCTTATTGTACCGGTAAACGTCGTATTTATTTCACCGGTACTGCGAGGCATAAACTTATAATTCGTATAGCTGTAACTCGATATAGTGCCGTTCGCGGTGTACGGCAATGTCGTCGATTGAGTGGGCACATAGTCGCCCCGGAGTATATCAACCGCGACATGGCTCAAGTCCGGAAATACGTACCCTTCGTCCGGCACTCTGTTGCCCGGAGCATTTACCGCCGCAACGCCATCCTCACTCATGTCGTCATACGCTATGTCTTCCATATTAGGCGGCTGCGCCGGATAGGGGGCAGGTATGCTGGTCGGCGTCGCCGCATCTTCCAGTATATCCGGCTCTAAACCCTCAAACACCGTCGGGTCGCTCGATGCGGGAACTACTGCTGTCGCGCTCGGTACGCCGTTTGCCAGTACGCCACCCGGCGGTATGGGTTCCGGCACGGCGCCCGTGACCGACGCGTCCTCAACGTAGTCCGTGTCCGGTTCTATGCCCTCGAACACCGACAAGTCGACCGGCGCGGGAATTACTTCCACAGGCGCCGGCTCGGCGGCGGCGATGCTGACGGCGGCGGTCACCGCTATCAGCAGCGCTATCGCTATGTACCTCTTAAACTTTTTCATAACAACCTCCTAAAAATTCACGGATTGTTGGAGTGGCCGCCCAACATTGGCATTATAAACCATGAACCTGAATTGAATCTGATGTTTTTACACGAAATTTTGTAATTCGACGTCAACAGCTCGATAGCGCGTGCCGTTTCACCGACGGTTTATCCCTCGATTGTGGATGGCGGTGAAAGTACAAACTGCCCGATAACAGTCTCGCCGTCTGATTCGTAGAGCGGTATTTCCCGTGTGTATCCGTTCTCAGCCAGCCGGGCCATATATTCCAGCGCTTCCTCGGGTGTGCTTGGTTGTTCCCCGTCGAGATCAACCTTATAGCAGTACCCCACCGTTCCGTCTGTTCCCATACATGCTATCAGATCCGGCTCGACATATGTCGCAGGGTCTTCTACGATGCCTACGGTACCATATGTCTGCCCGTTTGCGTTCACCGGGTACGCAGAGTCGCCCCGCAATGGCTGCGCCAACGCTTGAAATACGAGCGCACCTGCTACCAAAGCAAATACCATAAATAAGGATAAGCTGATTCCTCTTAATTTCCTGCTCTTCATTTTTTAGCTCCTTAATTCCCCCTAACAGTTTTACTTTTCGTCAAGTCGGCCACCCAACACTGCCATTGTAAACCATGAACCTGATGTTGTCAAAAAAAGCAGTGCGGCGAAAAAAAGACAAGTTGGCTGTAAAGGTGATTTCCGCACAGCGACTAAAGTGGATAATATTCTACACCCCAATAAACATCCCGCCGACGGCGCCGCCGTACCACAACCCCGTCAGATACAGGCCGCACGCGGGAACGGTGGGGCCGGCGCGCCGCCTGTCCCCCGAGGCTAGCAGCGCCGGGATGGCGTCGGGAGCTATCTTGCCCTCCGACACGTACAGCAGCGTGCCGGCCAT
>JAISXU010000056.1 GCA_031270395.1 Oscillospiraceae bacterium | reverse complement strand
TCTGAAGTTGAAGGCATAGTTCAGTCTATAGACGTCGATCGGGCCCTCGCCGCCCGTCTGCGCGGCGGTGGAAAACGACAGAACCGTACCGCCGGAAATAACGATTCCGCCGTTGGAGTCTATGCCGTCCGTTCCGGCGTACAGCCTGACCCCCCCGCCCGTGATATTTACGGAGAGCGCGGGATTGTTCACCATATCCCCGCCGAAGCCGCCGCGCCCGCCCTGCGGATTTTGCGCGGCGACTTCTTCAGTACCTCCGTCGGACGCGTTTATGGCGTCGTCCGACGCTGCGATGCGCGTGTCTCCGCCGTTTATCGTGACGACCATCGCCTCAAGCCCTTCAAGGCTTTTCAGAATATTCACAGAGCCGCCGTTTATCGTGAGTCCCGCGTCGGAGTGGACAGCGTCGTCCTGCGTGGAAAGTATGAGCGTTCCGCCGTCGATTGTTATATCGCCGTTCGCGTTGATGCAGTCGTCCGCGCCGGAGCTTATCGTCAGCGAGCCGTCTCCGGTTATCGTGAGATTACCCGACGCTTTCAGCTTGCCGGAGAGCGTGTTTTCTCCGATGAGCGTCAGAGTGAAATCGTCCGCCGCCGCGGTAAGGCCGCCGAGCGTCGCGTTTTCGAGCGTGTAGGAAGTAACGCTCGCGCCGAGGTCGGGCGCTTCACCCGAAACGCCGTCCGCGGGCGCCGGTTCGGACGTCCCCGTGGGTGACGGCTCGGACGTCTCGGTCTGCGCGTTTGACGCTTGCGGAGCGGGGACGCCGCCCTTATCCGCCGCGCCGTTTGCGCACGACGCGAGAGCTGACAGCATTGATAGCGCGAGTAATACAACCAGTTTTTTCATAGAGAAGCCCCTTAAAAATCGTTTTCATCCGCGTCGAGGACAAGAGTTATCGGCAGATTCCCGTTGCGCCGACGCAGCTCGTCGATAAATTCCTTTTCGCTGACGCCGCTTTTTGTGACGACGGCGTAATTGAGTTCAAACAGACTGCCGAGGTCCGTCGTCCTGACCTTGCGGAGACTGCTCGACAGCGTGAATCTCTCCAGAACCCCGTCGAACGCGTTTTGATAGTCGAGATTCTCCGGAACGGTGATTTTCAGCGTTTTCGGAGCGCCTCTCACGCTCCCGAAGCGGACGGCCTCGAGCAGCAGCAGTATCCCGCAGAGAAGTACGCCCGCGATAAACGCGTAGGCGATAAAGCCCATGCCCGCCGCCAGCCCCACGGCCATAGAGAGCAGCACGTAAGTAATATCCTTCGGGTCGCCGGGCGCCGAGCGAAAACGGATTATCGAGAACGCGCCCGCGAGCGAGAACGCCCTCGCTATATTGTTCCCCACGAGGAGAATTATTACCGTTATTACCGCGGGAAGCGCCACCAGCGTCACCGCGAACGAGCGCGACGGGAGCTTGACGCGCGCCGAAGCCGCATGGCGCGGCGCCCTGTGCGTCCTGATATACGTCAGGCTGATCAGCAGCCCTACGGCCGCCGCCGTGACTATGGCGATAAGCAGACCCGGGATTGACGCGAGCGAGCCGTCCGTGTTTGAAAATATTGTGTCGAGCATTTAATTTATCATCCTTTCGCCGGGCTAAGGGGGCGAGCGTGAGACTTGCAGCGGGCCTTACTAATCCGCTCGTGCGAATTAATATATTCCGCCCCGTATTTTGAAAAGCCCATCGGGTAAATTTTATACTCCGATAAGAGCCCGCACAGCCACAGGGGTATACTCCGCGCTGCCTTGATTTCCATTATGCGGAGACCGGGTTCGAGCAGCGGTTCGCCGCCGTCGCGGTCGAGCGTCAAGTCGTCGCGCCGCGTCCGGATGTTCGTGTCGAACGAGACGCGGACGTCGTGCCTGCCTATTCCGAAGAACGCCTCGCGGTCATACGCGAGATACGCGGCCGGGCGCAGGGGCGAGAGACGTTCGCCCGCCGATTCGAGCATATACCCGATTTCGCCGACGACCTGCGCGTTCATATACGGCGCGAGCTCAATACCGCCTCCGCCGAGGAAGCGCTCGGCTTCGCGAGGATACATGGCGCTTCGCCGCTTGTTGACAAGACCGCCGGCTTTTTTCTTGATTTCGGCGTACACCATATCGCCCGCCTTAGGCTCGCCGTATGAGCGCAGACGCAGCTTTTCCTTGTAGTGCGGCTTTGAGAGCGACCGGCGTATGAGAGCGCTGTCGCGGGTGTCGTAGTACACGTTGCGAATTTCGTACAACCTTCCAGCTTTGTTGTGCTCGTCGGGCTCCGCATATTCCGATACGCGCCGTATGACGCGCTCATACGTATCGGCGTCGAGCACGTACTTTTTCTCGTATCGGTTGAATACCTCTACAGCCAAAGGTCCCGCCTCTTTTCCCGGAGATATGTGTATTATTAATTCGCACGATATGTCGTGCCGAATTAATAGCGCGCATATGTTTCGGTTGCCGCCATAGGCGGCGAGAAACATGCGCATATGAGCGAGCAAAGTCCCGAGCGGCTTTGCCGTAAGGATAAGACTTTTCGAGCGGATTATTATAACGCCGCCGTATGAAAGCGCTATGAAATCGACGCGGAGGTTTTGTGAAATATTATTTCATGAATAAATTCGTTTGCACACGTTTTCGCTCTTACGTCCTTTTCGCTGTGGCGAAAAGAATTTTTGCGAAGGAGTGCGCCCCGTGCGACGGAGCAAAAATTGTTATATCTCCGTCAGTGTCGGTAATTCATTTACCGACACTGACACTCTGCGAGCCGCACACGGCGAGAACTAGCTCCCGTAACTCGTTTGCAAGCGCGAAGCGCTTGCAAACGAAATGTTTTCAAATTTGTCCCTTGATATTTGAATACGGGCGGAGTATAATGGTCGGCGGAAGCGCGAAGACCGGCTGCGCCATTCTTCGGCTTTCAAAATACAGAATGGAATGTGCCTATGAATGATCCCTACAGCGTTCTCGGCGTGTCCGTCGGGGCTTCCGACAGCGAGGTAAAAAAAGCGTACCACGAGCTGGTGAGGAAGTATCACCCGGACAACTACCACGACAACCCGCTCGCCGACCTCGCCTCCGAAAAGATGAAAGAGGTAAACGAAGCCTACGACGAGATACTCAGGCAGCGTTCAGGCGGCGGACAGAGCGGCGCCGGAGCGGGAGCGGGGGCGCGCGCTTACTCGGGTTCAGCGGAGTTCGCGCGCATACGCCAGGCGATCAACGCGGGGAACCTCGACGCCGCGGAGCAGATGCTGGGTGCGTCTCTTAACCGAAACGCGGAGTGGCAATTTCTCATGGGCAGTCTTTCCTACCGCAAGGGCTGGCTCGACGACGCCCGGATGTATTATTCGACCGCCGCCTCGATGGAACCGGGCAACGCCGAATACAGACAGGCGCTCAACTACATGCGTCAGGGCGGGCAGGCGTACAGACCGTACGGGTACGACGCGCCCGCGGCGAGCGGAGGCTGCGACGCGTGCGACATATGCACCGCCATGATGTGCGCCAATATGTGCTGCCGTTGTGGATAAGAGAACGCGCGCTATAACCGCGTCCGCCCTGCTTACGGCGCTCTCGGTCGCGTTTCTGTATATCGCCGCCGTCATTCCCACCGGCCAACTCGGTTTAGTCGCCGCCGCGTCCCTGTTTACGGCTGCGGCAGTCATTGAAGCCGGGCCGGCGTACGCCGCGGGCGTGTTCGCGGCAAGCTGCGCGCTCGGCGCCCTGCTCTCGCCGAATAAACCGCTGGTACTTTTGTACGCGCTGTTTCCGGGATACTACCCCATCGTCAAGTGCTTTGCGGAACGCCTGACGCGCAAGGCCGCGAGCTGGCTTATAAAGCTCGCCGTGTTCAACACCGCCCTTGCCGTCGCGTGGTTCGCGCTGGACTCGCTGCTGTTTGGCCGGGCAAATTTCGCACCGGGAACGGCCGTGCTGTTCCTCGCGGGCGACGCCATATTTATCCTGTTCGACATCGGGCTGACGAAGCTCATAGGGCTGTATATCGCGCGGGTCGCGGGCAGGCGGTGACGCGCGGCGCGCGAGCGCGGCGGCGGTTTGTTCGCGGCAGACGATATAAGAATATTTTTCAAGGAGTGAAATCCCATGAGACTTATAAATATCGGTTATGGCAACATGGTATCCGCGGGCAGGGTCATAGCGATAGTCAGTCCCGACTCCGCGCCCATAAAGCGCATAGTAGCCGACTCCCGCGACAAGTGTACGCTCATCGACGCGACGTACGGCCGGAGGACAAGGGCGGTCATAATTACCGACAGCGGCCACGTCGTCCTGTCGGCCATCCAGCCCGAGACAGTGGCGGGCAGGCTGTCCGCCAAGGGCGAGGGCGAGAAAGAGGGCGGCGATGACGGGGGAAGGTAACGCGCGCGGGCTTCTCACGGTCGTCTCAGCGCCGTCCGGCGCCGGGAAGAACACAGTCATCGCGGAGATACTGAGACTGCGGCCCGGACTGTATTTCTCGGTATCCGCAACGACAAGACCGCCGCGTCAGGGGGAGACGGACGCGGTGTCGTACCATTTCGTGACGCGCGGCGAATTTACCGCTCTGATAGACGCGGGCGAGCTTCTTGAATACGCCGAGTACGCGGGCGACCTCTACGGTACGCCTAAGCGGGAGATCATAGACAATCTCGGGTGCGGCCGCGACTGTATCATGGACATCGACGTACAGGGCGCCCGCAGTATACGGGAAAAAATACCGGAGGCCGTCACAATATTTCTCACAGTATCCGGCATACCGGAGCTGGAACGCAGACTGCGCGCGCGCGGCACGGACTCCGAGGAAAAGCTTCAATCGAGGCTTGCGATCGCGCGCGGAGAGCTTCGCGAGGCGGAGCTATTTGACCACATAGTCATAAACGACGACGTGAGCCGCGCCGCTCGCGAGATACTGGACATAATGGACAAAGCCAAAAATGAAAGGAATGACGCGTAAATGCTCTATCCATCACTTCCGCAGCTTCTGGAGAAGATAAACAGCCGTTATCTGCTCGTCAACGTCATCGCGCACAGGGCGCGCGAGCTGTCCACCGAGGAAAATTATAATTACGAAGACCCCGACCAAAAGCCGGTCACAAGAGCCATCGAGGAGATCGCGTCGGGCGAGTACAAAATATCGTGATCGCGCGGGGCCGTTGACGGTAATGGAGCTTGAGAGCTTCGCCGCCGCGAGGGTGGCGGTAGGCGCGGCCGTGTACGCCATCGACAAGCCGTATGAGTACGGGATACCGGATTCGCTGCGCGGGCGCATAGCGCCGGGTATGCGCGTCTCCGTTCCGTTCGGCGCGGGCAACAGACCGAGCGACGGCATTGTGCTCTCGCTCGTCGGGAAAAGCGACTATCCCAGGCTTAAATATATCACCTCCGTGCAGGACGACGAGCCCGTGCTCAGCGACGAGCATGTGAAGCTTGCCGTCTGGATCGGGGACAGATTTTTCTGCACGGTGTACGACGCGTTCCGCGCCATGCTGCCGGCGGGCATGTGGTTCAAAAACGGCGGGCGCGCCATAGGCGACAAGACTATCAGGACGGCCGTCTTGAAGATACCCGGCGAGGACGCCGTGGAGCTGGCGGAGCGGAAGCGCTCGCGCGCACCGACTCAGGCTGCGGTGCTCGATCTGCTCGCGCGCGAGGGCCGCATGGCGGTCGCCGATATACTGTATTTTACGGGCGCGCGCAGCACGGCGGTAAGGGCGCTGGAAAAATCGGACGCGCTGTATATCGAGTATGTGCAGGCGCTGAGGCGCCCGGACATAAAGCCGGCGCGCATTGACGGCGAGTTGACGCTGACACAGGCACAGCGCGGCGCGTACGAAAAGCTGGAGGCGCTCACGCGCGGGGGCGGCGCGGACGCCGCGGTGCTGTACGGCGTCACGGGCAGCGGCAAGACGTCGGTGTATATAGAGCTCATAAGGTCAGTGACGGCGCGGGGGAGGACGGCTATAGTCCTTGTCCCGGAAATCGCGCTCACGCCCCAGCTTGTAGCCCTTTTTTCGGCCCGCTTCGGCGACGGCGTGGCGGTGCTGCACAGCGCTTTGGCCGCCGGCGAGCGTTACGACGAGTGGAAACGCATACGGCGCGGAGATGTGAGCGTCGTGGTGGGTACGCGTTCGGCGATATTCGCGCCGCTTAGGAATATCGGACTCATCATACTCGACGAGGAGCAGGAGCACACCTACAAATCCGAGACGAGCCCGCGCTACCACGCGCGCGACGTCGCGAAATACAGGTGCGCGCACTGGGGCGCGCTGCTGCTGCTCGGCTCCGCGACGCCGTCCGTCGAGAGCATGTACGGCGCGTCTACCGGCAGATATAAGCTGCTGCGCTTGCCGGACAGATATAACGAGCGGGAGCTGCCTCCCGCTATATTGGCCGACATGAAGGAGGAGATCAAAAACGGCAACGGGGGCTCGATAAGCTCCGTTTTGGAACGCGAGATATTCGCGAACATAGAGCGCGGTGAGCAGTCGATACTGTTCATCAACAGACGCGGGGCGAATACGCTGATCGCCTGCCCGGAGTGCGGCTTCACGCACACGTGTACGCAGTGCAGCGTATCCATGACGTATCATTCGGCCAACGGGCGCCTCATGTGCCACTACTGCGGGTATTCCGAGCCCGTGCGCGCCGACTGCCCGCAGTGCGGCGGGAGGCTGAAATACGTCGGCGCGGGCACGCAGAGGATAGAGTCGGAGCTGCGCGAATTGTTCCCGCAGGCGGGCATAATACGTATGGATACCGACACGGTCTCCGGCGCCAACACCCATGAGACGCTTCTCACGCGCTTCCGCGAGGAGCGCGCGCCCATACTCATAGGTACGCAGATGGTGACAAAGGGCCTGGATTTTGAAAATGTGACGCTCGTCGGCGTTATCTCCGCCGACATGTCGCTGTATATCAACGACTACCGCGCGCACGAACGCACGTTCTCGCTGATAACGCAGGTCGTCGGCCGCTCGGGGCGCGGCGTCAAGCCGGGGCGGGCGGTCATACAGACGTACACGCCGTCTAACGAGGTGATCCGCCTCGCGGCGCGTCAGGATTACGACGGCTTTTACACGCGCGAAATCAAGCTGCGCGAGATCGCCGGCAGTCCGCCTATGACGGATATATTCGTCATAACGGCCGCCGGACTCGAGGAGGGCGCAGTTATCCGCGGGTGTATGCGTCTGCGCGGCGCTCTGGAGGGATACCTCCGGGACGTGAGCGGCGTAAAGCTGCTGGGGCCGGCGCCCGCACCCGTCGTAAAAATAAACGGCAGATACCGCTACAGACTGTCGCTGTGCTGCGACGGCACGAAGCGTATTCGCAACACCATAGCGCATACCATAAGGCAGTTCGCAAAGGACAGACTGAACCGGGGCGTCTCGGCCTACGCCGACTTCTGCCCCTATGACTAGAAAGGTGTAATTTTATGGCGCTGAGAAATATCCTGCGCGACGGCGACCCCACGCTGCGGAAGCGCAGCCGGGCCGTAACCGACTTCAACCCGAGGCTGCACCAGCTCATCGACGATATGAGGGAGACTCTGCTCGCGGCCGGGGGCGTGGGTCTTGCCGCCCCGCAGGTGGGCGTACTGCGCGCCGTTGCGCTCATACTCGACACCGAACGCGAGGCGGAGAGCGACGCCGGGCGCATTGTGGAGCTAATAAATCCGGAGATCGCGGCGCAGTCCGGCGAGCAGTCCGGGCCGGAGGGCTGTCTGAGCGTGCCGGAGCTCTACGGCATTGTAAAGCGCCCCGACATAGTGAAGGTGCGCGCCTTCGACCGCGACGGCAATACGTTTGAGTTCATCGGGAAGAACCTGACGGCGCGCGCGATATGCCATGAGGTAGATCATCTCCGGGGGATAATGTTCACCGATCTAGCCGAGCGCTATCTCTCCGAGGAGGAGCTTGAGGAGATGTCGCGCGAGCGGGAGAGCGGCGGCGACGACACGGAGGCCGGGGAGGGCGATACGGTTGAAAAAGACGTATGAAATGACCAGAGAAATATTTAATAAATGCTCCGGGAACCAGATGCGGGACGTATTTTTTGAGGAGCTTGAGGCCGACGACGCGGGTATAGACGCCATCATCGAAAAATATCTCGTGGGTAACGAGGTGGAGTATGACAGGTACATATCGTCGCAGGGCGACATCGTAGTTAACATAGTCGCGGACGGTTTGCGCCAGAGGCTGGTCTTCTGCGAGGCGTGAACGTCTTGGCCGGGGCGGTTTTCCCACGGTTGAGGAGCTGTCAAAAACCGGTGATAAGGATGAGGTGAGGATTTGAAAAAGCACATATTTCAGCCGATCAGGATAGGCCCCGTCACGTCAAAAAACCGTATTGAGGTAGCGCCCGCCGCGCCTTTTCTGGCGGGCCACGATACGTCCGTCACTCCCGAGTTCTACGAGTATACGATGGAGCTCGCGCGTTCCGGCGCCGGAATCGTCACAATCGGCGTGACGAACGTCGAACCGGGAGGGTCGCGCACGCTGTCCGCCGGCTCGCCGATGTATATGTCCGACCTCAACGACCTCGCCGAGGGCATTAAACGGTTCGGCGCGTTGGCGAGCATCGAGCTCGTGTCGAGCCGGTATATGCTCTCGCCGCCCGACAAAACCGTGGGCGCGACGTCGACGGAGGACGTCGAGGCTATCATACGGAGCTTCGCCGACGCCGCCGCGATCTGCCGGGCGGCGGGCTTCGACATGATAATGATACACGGCGGACACGGCAACGTACCGGCGATGTTCTATAACAAAAAATTCAACCGCCGCACAGACCGTTTCGGAGACCGCTTCCGTTTCGGCGCCGAGCTTCTCTCCGCCATCAGGGAGCGCACGGAGGGCAAGCTCGCCGTGGAGTACCGCATAAGCGCCGAGGAGATGCTGCCCGATATGACCTCCCTCGACGAGACGCTGGAATACGCCAGGTCGATCGAGCCGCTCATCGATCTGCTGCACGTGTCGCGCGGTCTGCTCGAGGAGGACTCGCTTCTGCCCTACATCAACGCGCCCGGCTATCTGCCGCGCGCCATGAATCTGCCGTTTGCGCGTGAATTCAAGCGGGCGCTGAACATTCCCGTGTCCGTGGTCGGCGGCTTTGATCTCGACATAGCGGAGAAGGCCGTAGGGAGCGGCGACGTCGATATGGTCGCCATGATCCGCACGGTTCTGGCCGACACGCGCTGCGTGGAAAAGGCGCGCCGCGGGCTGGACGCGGCTATACGTCCGTGCATCAGGTGCAACACATGCATCAGCCGCACACATTCGCAATTCCTCACAGTCCGGTGCGCCGTCAACGCTCTCGTGGGCGTGGAAACGCGCTTCGACACGCGGCCCGCGCGGCGGGAGCGCAAGGTCGTGATCGCCGGAGGCGGCCCTGCCGGCTTGGAGGCGGCGCGCGCCTGCGCGCTGAAGGGCCACAAGGCCGTGCTGTTTGAGCGTTCGGACGAGTTGGGCGGCCTGCTGCGTCAGGCTAGTCTCGGTCCGCTGAAGACGGATCTGCGCGCGTATCTCGACTGGTCTGTGCGTTCCGTGTCTGGCGACAGGAACATAACTCTGCGACTGGGCGAGAGCGCGACGTGCGACGCCGTCGCCGCGGAGCGCCCCGACGCCATAATCGTCGCGGTCGGCGCGAAGCCCATACTGCCGCGCCTCACGCTCAGCGGCTCCGGGGCCGTCGTGTGGGCCGGCGACGCCGAGGCGGGCGCGGAGACGGGCGGCGACGTCCTGATAGCCGGCGCCGGCTTCACGGGGCTCGAGCTTGCGCTGGAGCTATCGCGTCAGGGGAAACGCGTGCGGGTCGTAGACATGCTTCCGGAGAGTGAAATCGGACGCGGCGGCTCCCCCATCAACCTCATCTGTCTGCGCGAGCTGCTGGCCGCAGAGGGAGTGGAAATAATCTGCCGGACGCGCCTGGAGGATATGACGCGCGACGGCGCGCGCGTCGTACACGCGGACGGAACGGTCGAGACGCTGAGCTGCGACACTCTCGTGCTGTCACTGGGCTTCCGGCCCGACGAGGCGGCGGTACGCGCCTTTGACGGCATATGCGCCGATGTGCGCGCGGTGGGAGACGCGGCGGGCGGCGGAACTGTGCGAAACGCCGTGCGCACCGCCTTTGACGCCGTGATGTGTTTTTATTAATCCGCTCGAAAAGTCTAATCCTTACGGCAAAGCCGCTCGGGACTTTTCTCGCTCATATGCGCATGTTTCTCGCCGCCTTTGGCGGCAACCGAAACATTTGCGCGCTATTAATT